>PLZT01000133.1 GCA_003152255.1 Methylocystaceae bacterium
GGCGATCCCATCATGTCGCGCGAGGAGTTTTTTCTGGAGCGCCAGGCGCGCAGGTTTGGGCAGGGGGGCGAAAGGGCGTTTCGGTGTTGTTGAATGTCCATGACGTTTGAGACAACCGCGCTCATCCGATTGCGTGTCAAGCGGCAGCCGGCGGAAATCCACCACTTGGCGCCCGCGACATGAAATATCGCATCCGCTTGCCGGGCGCGGGTGAACACAGACAGGTTTTGCTCTGGATCGCCTACGACCCTCGCTGCTATCATTGCCGTTCGTGTCTCAATAGCCGGCAGTGGGAAGATATGGCTCTTCGAGAGGGAAAAGGCGCCGTGGATTCGCTCCAACTGGCCGATGAACGGTTGCGACTTGCGATTGCCGCCGGCGGCATCGGGACCTGGGATTATGATCCTGTGGCCGACGCAGCGGAGGTAAGCCCCGAATTACGGGCTATGTTTGGATTTGAGGAAGACAGACACATTACTCCGGAAGTAATTTTTTCCATGCTCGCCGAAGGGGATCGGTTGCATGCGCGAAAAGCCCTGAGGAAAGCGCTCGACCCCGAGGGCGACGGACAATATCGTGCAAAGTATCGAATTCATCGGGCCAACGACGGCGAGGAGCGTTGGATCGGCTCCATCGGGCGGGCCTTTTTTTCGGAGGGCAAGGCCGTCCGCCTCATTGGAACCTGCCGTGACATCACAGACGAAGTTTCGATGGAACGGCTTTTGTCAGAGAAATCCCGGCTGGCTGAACAGCTGGAGGTCATGGCGGCCTGCGTCGCGGCCATCCCGGGCACAATCGCCAGTTTACGTTATAGCGCGGACGGCAAGCCATCGTTCCCATACGCCTCGGACAATTTCCCCTCGGTATTTGGCTTCACTCCGGAAGAGGTTCGAACGAATGGCGCGCCTGTCTTCGCGCATAACCACCCCGATGACAAGGAGCGGATCAGCGCCAGCATCGCCGAGTCCGCGCGCACGCTTTCAACCTGGCGCGAAGAATTTCGTTACGACCACCCGCGGAAGGGAACGATTTGGCTTGAAGGCCTTTCGCGCCCAGTGCCCGAGCCGGGAGGCGCAATCGTCTGGCACGGTCATGTTCACGATATCACAAAGCGAAAGCGCGCCGAGGAAGAGCTGCGCGCCAGTGAGGAGCGCTTCCGCGCCCTCTTCGACTCCAATCTGCTCGGCGTCTGTTACGGCAATGCCCGCAGTGGGGCCATCACCGAGGCAAATGACAGGCTCCTCGAGATGATCGGATACGACCACGAAGATCTGCGGGCTGGCCGGGTCAACTGGTTGGAGATGACGCCTCCCGGATATCGGCCGTCTAACGCCGCGGCGATCGCGGAATTGATTGCTAGGGGCAAAAACGAACGCCCAACCGAAAAAGAATACATCCGCAAGGATGGAACGCGCATCCCGGTTCTCGTCGCTCGGGCGCTGCTCGATAAGGCCGCCCTCGACGGGGTCGCCTTCGTCCTCGACATTTCAGAGCAGAAACGGAACGAAGCGCGGGAGCGAAAGCTACATGCCGATCGAATGGCGGTCATGCAAAGCATGGCGGCTGGCATTGGGCATGAAATCAGCCAGCCTCTCGCCGCCACTGGCGCTTATCTGAGAGCGCTGCGTCGATTGCTTGAAATGCCGCCGGAACAACGCCCAATGAGCATTCCGGAAACACTCCATAGAGCCTCGGCACAAATTGCGCGAGCCGGCGAAATCGTTTCGAAGTTGCGATCGTTCATCGCACATGGCGAGCCAGACCAATTTCAGCTGAGCGCGCATGGACTGATTCAGGAGGCGGTAAACACAACCGCCGCCGCCATGAATGATGCGGGCGTCGGCGTGTCGCTTCGATTGAACGCCGCGCAAGATGAGGTTCTGGCCGACAAGATCCAGATCGTGCTGGTCCTCGTCAATCTCATGAACAACGCCATGCAAGCGATGGAGCCTGTGTGGAGACGGGAGCTTGTAGTCTCGACGACGTCCGACGAAGAAGAAATTCGGATCGACGTTATCGATATGGGCGTCGGATTGTCCGAAAAAATAAAATCGAGCTTATTCGAGCCGTTCGCCACGACGAAGCCCGGAGGCATGGGCGTAGGGCTCTCGATCTCGCGCGCAATTATTGAAGCGCATCACGGTCGGATATGGGCCAGCCCGAACCCCGAGGGCGGCGCGATTTTCAGCCTTACGATCCCGTTGGCGAACAATCACGGCGAAGCTACGCAATCAGACGAGATGGAGGGCTCTGCGCGGTCGATAACCGCGTGAGCAAGCGCGACCACCACGGAATATACTCTCAGCGAGTGAGGAAAGGGGCCGGAAAAGCGAAAGGCTTGCGCTCGGCCGTTCCAGTAATGTCCGGAAGTGGCGCATTGCCGCCTTCGGCATCCTCTCCGCTCAAAGCCTGAACAGCGTTCCGAGCGCCGGATTTCAATCCCTATGGCTTGGGCGGATTCCGATCAGCTCGCCGCATAGCCCGCATGCCCGAAATAGTTTTGCGCAATCGCGCCGACTGAAGGTGGGGATCGCCGCGCCTTCTCCGCCGCAACGGCTAGCCGGCCCACAAGCAACCGGATAGCATGGCCGACATGATCGCCGAGCAAACCACCGACGACACGCAAGCGCTAAAAGCGCTGCTCGAATATTACCGGGCCTGCGGCGTCGATTGCGCGGTTGAGGAAGCGCCGCGCGACCGCTTCGCCGACAGCGCGCGGGGCGCCGCGAAAGCGCCCGAGCGCATCGAGGCGCCGCCGAGCGAGCCCAAAGCGCGCGCGGAAAAAGTCCGCGCCGCCGCGCCGATCTTTCCCGATGAAGCGGCTCGCGCCGCCGAAAGCATCGCGTCATCAGTGAAAACGCTTGATGAATTGCGCGAGGCGCTCGCCGCGTTCGAGGGCTGCGGGCCGCTTTCCAACGCCAAGCATTTTCTGTTTTCAGCAGGCGCGCCGGGCGGGTTGATGGCGCTGGACTATGCGCCGGGCGAGGCCGAGGAGCGCGGCGGCGAGCCGTTTTCTGGCGACGAGGCGCGGTTGCTCGACGCGATGATGGCGGCGA
>PLZT01000200.1 GCA_003152255.1 Methylocystaceae bacterium
ATCGCCCGAATTCGCGATGCTCTTCCTCATTAAGATGTACGCAAAGATCCGCGTGGCTGGTCCAGTCCAGTTCGACCGCCAGCATATCGTCGTAGCTCGCGTATGGCGGCACGAAAAACCCGCTCTGGTTGCGCAGAACATATTGGCGGGCCTGAATATCCTGGGTTTCGCAGATGATTGGCGCCTTGGCCGCGCCGCGCAGCCGCCGAGCCAGGGGCAGCGTGAAATAATGGTTGGCGTGGATGAGGTCGATCCGCTCCGACTCCAATCCGGTCGGAAGCGGCGCCAGCTTGGCGAGTTCGATCAACCATCGCGCCTGATCGCCGTGGATCAATGGCCACCAGCCGTCTTTTAGCAGCTTCGAAGTCCAAAGGCCGTCTCGCGGCGGACTGGCGTAATAGCGGGCGTCGGCGGCGAGATCTTTTGTCGCCGCGATGTAGTCCGCCCATCGGCCGCCCGGCGGGGGCGGCGACGGCACGTCCATCAGGGCGACGGAAATCGCTCTGGCCCCGAGCGCCTTATAGGCGTAAATCTGGCTTACGTTAACCTGATAGCTGCCGCACGAATGCCAAGCGGCGTGAATCACCGCGACCGTTTTCCCGGCCAGCGGCCCGTCGGCGACCCTCTCTTCAGACGTTCTGACAGCGTCGCCCGACCCCAAATCCACCCCTCTTGCTAACCGCCGGACTTTCCAAGTAGACCTCGGTATATGACCCCATCCCCCCCGAATCCAGCTTTTTCGTCCCCCAACGACGCCGCGGCCGCCAGCGGGCGCTACGGCGTCGCCATCGTCGGCAACGACAAGATCATCGACTGGCTGCTGCCCTTTCTGGAGAGCTATCGCGCCACGAACTCCGCCTTGCCGCTGTATCTCATCTCCTATGACGACAATATCGCGCAAACCCGCCGCGCGGCGGAGATATACGGCGCGCATTTCGTCGAGGAGGAGCCGACCGAGATCGATCGGCTCGCGAACGAGCTTTACCCCGGCATTTTCAACAACAATCGTCGGCGCTTGAGAAAGCTCCAGGCGCTGGCGCTCCCGCTCGACGAAGTGGCGTATGTCGATGTCGACGTAATTCTGTTTCAAGACTTCACGTCGATCTTCGGACGGCTGAGGGCGGGCGAGACCGAATTCATCGTGGCGTCGCCGAGCTTCGAATATGTCTATAACGACCGACGCGCCGCCTATCCCTTTTTGGACAATGTGCTGCTGTTCAACGACGGTTTTTGGGTCACGTCGAACAAATATCTGAAACTCCCGGATTTTCTCGACACCATGGCCAGGGACGCGGCGATCTTCCACGACGTGCGCAAGCGCGGCCAGCTTTTCGCGCAACCCTTGGTGAACTTTGTCACCCATCGGCGCGGACTAAAAATCGCGCTTCTTCCCGATGTGGTGGCGAACGCCTCGCACGAGAGCTTCTACAAGGCGCCGGGCGTGACCTTCGCGAATGGCAAACCGCTCGCCCCCGACGGAAAAGAAATCTACTTCGCGCATTGGGCGGGCGCGACCGCCTTGCCGTCGCGCGGCGTGTTCGATTCGGCCTGGACCGAATATTCCAAGGCGGCCTGGGCGAGGTTCAAGAAATGAGCCGCCGCGCCGGCGAGCCTTTTACGCGGGAGCGCTGAACCTATGCCGCGCCTGCTGTTCGTCTATCTTATCAAGCGCGTCGCGCTCGCCGCCTTCGTCGTGGAATCCGCGCTGTGCGTGCTGGTGGTGCTGTCCTATCTTTTGGGCCAGTTGCCCGCCGCCGCGGTGCGCGGGGGACTGGTGTGGCCGGCCATCGTCGGCGTGACGCCCACGGTCGCCTATGTCGCGCTGCCGATGGCGGTTGGCGTCGCCACGGCGATGACGTTCGCCAGCATGGCGAGCGAGAGTTTGATCTCTGTTTTATACGCGCTTCGCCTTTCGGTTTGGGCCATTTGCCGACCGACCTTGGTGCTGGCGCTGCTGTCGGTCGGCGCGGGTCTGGCGCTCGCGAATTTCATCGCGCCGCAATACCAGGGAAGTATGCAGGACGTGCTCAACGTCGTGCGCAACTCGCTCAACCACCGCATGCTCGAGCCCGCGCATTTCTACACGTTCGAAAACGGCGCCAAGACCCTCTATCTGGAACGCTGGGAGACGCCGGATATCGCCGTCAATCTGTTCGTGCGGCAGATTTCCGTCGAAAAAATGCAGGAGCAGACCATCACGGCGGCGCGCGCCGAATTTCGGCGCAGCGAATCCGGAGTGGTGGTCGCGCTGACCAAGGGCAGCATCCAGACCCGCCCGATCGACACCAGCGACGTGCGTATCGCCGCTTTCGACGAATATGCGATCGCTTTGCCGATGCAGGGCAGCGGTGGCTTGCCCCCGCGCAGCTGGCATGGCGTCTATGAATTGCCGGCGAAGGAGTTCATGGCGCAGTTCGCGGTCGCGCGGGCGGATTCGAGANNTTGACTCTGGGTCACTCGCTGCTCGCCATGGCGCTTGTGCTCAACTTTGGCAATATCACCGGCCGGCGCGGGGCTGGCGGCGCGCTGACGATCATCGCCATCCCGGCCGCGCATATTCTGTTTCTCGTCGCGTTGCAGTCGCTGTTGCGGGCGGATGCGCGCTTCGTGGTTGTGCTCGCGGCCATGGCGCTGCTGGAAATTCTGGGTTCGGCCTGGCTTATCGCGCGGCTGAATTACGGGCCGCGCGCCAAGCTCATCGCCGCCGGCGCGNNGTAGCCAAACGGATTCGGCAATACGCCGTCGAGCGCGACGGCGCGGAGCATGTCGATATAGTCGCCCACTATGTTGAACCGCAGCCAGATCGCGTATCGGGACGGCACTTGATCCATCGAATAGAACACGGGCGTCGCGAACATCAGGATCGGCACGATCGAGGCCATGATATGCGCGACATCGCGCGTAAAGGCTCCCAGCGCCATGAAGAACCAAACGATCCCCAAAATGAACAGCGCGAAAGGCGCGAACAGCAAAGGCGCGAACAGAAGGGTTGCCGGGAGCGGGGCGCCCATGACAAACCGAAAGGCCAAAAACACAACGAATGCGATCCCGCCATAGGTGAAAGCGCGGATCGTGGCGGTCCAAGCGATGGTTTCGCTGGGGAAGATCGATTTTTTGACGAAATTCACGTGCTCGTGCAGCAGCATCGGCGCGCGATAGGCGAGTTCGCTGAAGAGATTGAAGATAATCAATCCGACGAAAATTCCGCTGGCGTATTCCGTCACGCTCTTTCCGCCGGCAAGCTGCGGCACGGTGATCGAAAACACCGCCGTATATGCCACCATCATGATCAGCGGCGCCAGCACGGCCCAGGCCGGCCCCAGCGCGGAGCCGCGAAACCGCGACAGGAACTCTCGCCGCGCCACCGCGCGGATAAGCTCCCGATGGCGCCAAGCGCGTGTAAAGGGTTCGATGGCTTCGGGTGGCAATTTGATGGGCAAAGGGCGTTAAATCCTTTTCCTAGTTCACGGGCGCGGGCGCGGGCTTAACGCCAGCATAGACCAGTTGCGACGGGCGCCTGTCAATGGCGGGCGACTTGCCCCCCCGTGCGATGAAAACTTCGCGAGGCGCGTCAAGCGCTTATATTTGATTGGGAGTATTCCGGCGGCGTTCACAGATGGAATACCGCGTTAAGTTGATCGAGGCGGTTGCCGGGCATGGCCTTTGTCGCGCTGTTTTGGTGCGTTCCATCGGCGTCAAGGGCCGAGAGCCGCTTGACCCCGGACTCGGCGCTACGCCGCGCGCCGTGAAGCGTGCGCCTGGGACGCGGCCGAAGCGCCACGAATCCTCACGCCGCCAGCGCCGGCGCCGCGTCGCAAAGGTGAAAATCCTTCGTCGCTGGAGTTGGCAGGCTGTTCCAGGACGCCGCCTCGTAGCCCCTGGCGCAAAGATCACCCGCTCCCGCCGCCGACATTTCCACGACGAGCCGCGTCGTCGCGTTCAGCACGGGCGGCACGGCCCAACGGAACGCCGGGCCACCAGGCGCGAAGCCGCGCATCGTGGCCTTGCGCGCTTCGTTGTTCTCAAAGCCCATCCGGCCGTTCCAGCCTTGGCGCGGCGTCTGCCAGTCGTTGGCGACCGTCGCATGGCCGCGCAGCACGAGCGCCTCGCGCTCGGTGCGCTCGACGACCGCCATCTCGTCGGGGCGCGTTCCGGTCAGCGTGAACAAGGCCGGTCGAGCCAGCGGCTCGCGCGAGAGAAGCGCTATCGCGTCCTCGAAGCTTTCGCATGTTTCGAAAGCCAGACGCAGCAAATGGTCCGGCGGCCAGCCGTCCTCGCGCATCAGCGCATTTCCGAGATTGAGCATGGCGTCATAGGGAAGTCCGATGAGCCCGCGCGTGCGCCGGCGCATCGGCGCCTGGTTGATGACCGCGCAAAAGCGTCCCGGCGCCATCGCGCTCAGCACGCCGACCGCGCCAGGCCAAGTGACGTTGTAGAAGTCGCCCGCCGGCCCGGATTGCCAAGCGATTTCGACGCAACGGCCGAGCCCGTCGAACGGCCAGTCGAGCGAGCGGCGCAGCAGCGGCGCGCCGTTTGGCCCCGGCGCCGCCGAGGTGGTGCAGGCGAAAAGATAGGACATGTTCAGCGTCAGCGCGCCGGGAAAACCCAGAATCCGCGCGACGTCACGGAGATCCTCGCCGTAGGTCGAGACTGAACTGCGCAGCCATTTCGCGGCGATGTGGTCGATCGATGACAAACAAACATGCCGGCTCCAGCGCGGGACCGGCGCCAGACAAAGCTCGCGCAACGCCGCCGCCGCCGCGACGCGGGCGCGCGTATGCGCGACGGGACCGCCGCGCCGCACGTCGAGCAAAGGGATGTGCTTCATTTGTCTCTCCCGGTGGGGAAACGTCATTGAACCGATATAGGTTTCACATGTTCCTGTCATAATATAGAAAAAAACTTGTCATAATCGGATTTCCCGAAGTTGGAGCGGCCCGTGGGTCGGGTCTTGGTCGCCATGGCGGCGGCAATGAGTCCCGCGCGCGCGAATGCGCGGCCCGCGCCAAAAAATCGGTTTTCACGCGCGTCGATGCGCGTTTTTGCGCGTTGCTTCCAGCCGGCGCGGCGGCGGCGTCCTTTTGCTATGCTGTGGGGCACGAATCAGCCCCGCTCCCGCAAAGGCGCCTCCATGCCGCAAACCGCCGTCGCCTCAGCCTTCGACGCCCTAGACAACCATGCCCGCGCGCTGCGCGTGGAGAGCGCGCGCGACATGTTCGCGCGAAATCCGTTACGCTTTCAGGAGTTTTCCGTCCCGCTCGACGATTTTCTGTTCGATTTCTCCAAGCACAAGATCACGCGCGAGACGATCGCCTTGCTGGTCGCGCTCGCCAAGGCTCGCGATCTGGAAGGCCGGCGCGCGGCGCTGTTTCGCGGCGAACCGGTTAACAACACGGAGGGGCGCGCCGCCATGCATATGGGGCTGCGCGATTTTTCAAACAAGCCAATCATCGTGCAAGGCGTCGATATGCGGCGCGAGATCGAGGCGACGCGCGAGCGGGTCTTCGCCTTCGCGCGCGACATCCGCGCGGGCGCGATTCTGGCCGCAGGCGATAAACCCTTCGAGGATATCGTGAATATAGGGATCGGCGGCTCCGACCTCGGCCCGGCGATGGCGGCGCGGGCATTGTCGCCCTATCGCGGCGCGGGGCCGCGAACGCATTTCGTCGCCAATGTCGACGGCGCCGATCTTTCCGACACGCTGGAGCCGCTCGATCTTTCGCGCACGCTGTTCATCGTCTCGTCGAAAACTTTCACCACGCAGGAGACCATGGCCAATGCCGCCAGCGCGCGGGCGCGCGTGGTCGCCGCGCTCGGCGAGGCGGCGGTGCCAAGGCACTTCGCCGCCGTGTCCACGCGGCTCGACAAGGTGGCGGAGTTCGGCATCAACCCCGCGCGCGTGTTCGGCTTTTGGGATTGGGTTGGCGGCCGCTATTCGCTGTGGTCGTCGATCGGCCTTGCTCTTGCGATCGGCGTCGGACCCGATCATTTCACGCAATTTCTGCGTGGCGGCTTCGACATCGACACGCATTTTCGCGAGGCGCCGCTCGAAAAGAACATCCCAGCGCTGATGGGGCTCTTGGGCGTGTGGCATCGCAATGTGCTGGGCCGCGCGGCTCATGCGGTCATTCCCTATGACCAGCGGCTCGCGCGTTTTCCCGCCTATCTGCAACAGCTCGACATGGAGTCGAACGGCAAATCCGTGACGCGCGCCGGCGAGCCCGTCGAAACGGCGACCGGCCCGGTAATTTTCGGCGAGCCCGGCACCAATGGACAGCATGCGTTTTTCCAACTGCTGCACCAGGGAACCGACGTGACGCCGATCGACTTTGTGGTCGCCGCCGAACCCATCGCCGCCGACCCGCATCACCATGCGCTGCTGTTCGCCAACTGCCTCGCCCAAAGCGAAGCCTTTATGCGCGGGAGGACGTTGAAGGAGGCCAAGGCGCTGCTGCGCAAGGAAGGGCGCTGCGAGGCGGACGTCGAGCGTCTCGCGCCGCATAAAGTTTTTTCCGGCGACCGCCCGTCGAGCACGCTGCTCTATCGAAAACTCGATCCGCGCACGCTCGGCCGTCTCGTCGCGCTCTATGAGCACAAGGTGTTCGCGCAGTCGGTGATCTGGGACATCAACCCCTTCGACCAATGGGGCGTGGAGCTGGGCAAGGAACTGGCCAGCCGGCTGGCGCCGATCGTCGAGGACGCGGGCGCGTCGACGGCGGCGCTGGATGGGTCGACGGCGGGGTTGATCGCGTGGCGGCGGGGTTGAGGGCGCCCGCCTACCGCAAAAACCCCACGATATCCTTCACCGCCTTCATGTTCTCGTTCGCCAGCGCCCGCGCGCGCTCGGCGCCGTCGCGCAGCACCGTGTCGATATAATCATGGTTCGCGGTGATCTTGCGCATCTCGGCGGTGATCGGCGAGAGCTTTTCCACCGCGAGATCGACCAGCGCGTTCTTGAAGGTCGAGAAATTGGCGCCGCCATATTCGGCGAGCACGCCCGTCTTGTCGCGGCCCGACAGCGCCGCGAAAATCCCGACGAGGTTAGCCGCTTCGGCGCGCCCCTCCAGTCCCTTTTCCTCGGAGGGCAGGGGCTCGGGGTCGGTCTTGGCCTTGCGGATTTTTTGCGCGATCTGCTCGGCGTCGTCGGAAAGATTTATGCGCGAATATTCCGATG
>PLZT01000094.1 GCA_003152255.1 Methylocystaceae bacterium
GAAGTGGCGCTCTTCCAATACTCTGGCCAGGAGCACGGCGTTACGGAGATCGTTCCGATTCTTTCCGCCGCCGGACTTCACCTCGGTCCCTATCAACAGTGCATCGGGCGTGTCGTCAGCCGCTATCCCTATGAACTCGACATGCTGTTCGTTCGCCAGGAAAGCTTGCCGAGACTGCTGGGTTATTGAGTCGTCGAACAACGGGCCGGAGGGCGTCCCGACTTCAAGCGTAAGCGATCGCGACCGCTTCCATGCTTTTATGCGTATGCATGCGGATCAGACCGAATGGCCATCGGCTGTCGACGGCGCCCAACGCCCGCAGCGCCGCCAAAGGCGGGTTATTAGAAAAGACACCATTGACCGTGGTGGATAGCAGCCGTGTGGAAGCGCCATGCAGCTTCATATGGGTCGCGCGAGACGCGGTTAGCGCATCCTCGTCGAGCGAGTCGTAACATGTGGGACTCCATGGTCTGTAAGCGACGCGAACCGCCTGGAACCCCGCACCCAGCAGGGTTTCCGCGAATTCCGAAGCATTCGTCTTGTAAGGATGTCCTCCGAGCATCAGAAACATGTCGCTTCGCCGAATGCGCTCGGGCTCGCGCGCCAATGACAGCGCTTGCCTGAAAATTGGACTTTCGGCTTCGCCATCCAATGGAATTGCGCTCACCAACTGGCCGCCCGGCTTCAGGGAGGCGCGGATAGAGCGGAGCAATTCATCGGGGTCGAATGAATGTTCAATCACATGGTTGCTGAAAACAAGGTCGAACGTCTCTTTGTGTTCGCCCAGCCGATCATTGAAATCGCCGTGAATGAAGTCCGCCTCCGCGGCGTCGAGCAGGCCGGGTAGACATTTGTCGACCCAATCAAGGCCCAAAATCCGCGACCGCGGCGCCCGGGCGCGCAGGGCGGCGATCTCATCACCCTCGCCGCAGCCAAGCGCGAGAACGCTTTTCGCGTCCGAGCGCGCAAGGCAAAGTTTCCACGCGCGATTGCGCAGCCTCTTGTCGCAATCAGCTTCTCCTACTCCGATATTTCGTAAGATTTCGCTGGCGGCGAGGCGAATTGCTTCCTCGTCGGCGAGTTCGGAACGCCCCAGCGGTTCGATAGGCCGCGACACCTTTGGCTGGCGAATTTCCAACTGTTCGCATAGAGCGCCGAAACATTTCCGATTGAGTGTTTCATCCGGGCCCGTGCAAAATGGGTACTGCTGAATATATGCATGCAGCGAGCGGTCGCTCACGCGCAGCAACAGGGCGCATTCCCGCGAATCGGAGTCTTGAATTGTCATCTCGGCCATGAATGGACTCTCATCGCGCCTCCCTACGCCTCTTTCGTTCGATTGAGCCAAAAAGCGCGGGCCGCGTCCCTTAGACGCTTATGTTGGTCGGCCGGCAATAGCAGAGACGCGATCGGCAAGAGCGTTGCGGCGGCCCATATGGCGAGACAGACGATCAATCTCACCAAGTCATGTGTTCCGATCGCAAAGCCGACCACTCTTCCCACGGCCCCGCCCCAAACGAGAGCCGCGAAAGCGATAGGGATGCATTGAACCGCATGTCGCCAATATGCGATGCCGAGTCGCCTTGTCAACAAGATCGGCAACACAAGACCTATGCTCACAACTTCGCCGGCGGCCATCGCGAACGCGACTCCAGCGGCTCCAAAGCTCGCGGCGAGCGGGGCCGCGAGAGCGATCGCAACCGTGGTCTGCGTTACCTGGGCGATCGCCTGTTGCTTCGGTATATCCGCGAGATGCGCGAGATAGACCAAGGGTATGGCCGGCGCCACGACAATAGATGGAAGGACGAGCCAAAACAGCGTCGCCATATCGAACAGATCCGATTTTTCGGTCCATAGCTACACAATCGAGGCGCCGAACGTCAGCAGACCGGCGGCCATCACGCCCCCCATCGCCGCCACGCTTTTTCCCACGAAGGTTATGCCGCGCTCGATCATCGCGGTATTTCCGCAATGCACGTGAGGCGTCAGTTCCACGCCGACGGAGGTGGACAGCATGACCACGAAAGTCCGGCCAAAATTAACCAGCGTGCGATGAAGGACGAATGTTACGACCATGGGCCCACCGAGCCCAACCGCGCTCAAAAGCAGGACGGGCGCCTGCAGCCAAATTGTCGGCAGCGCATAGGTGAGCGCATACCAACGCATGGCGAGCCCCGCCTCGCGCAATTCCGAAACGCTCGGCCGCAACGGCCAAAGACGCAAGTTCGGATACCGCCGCCTCAGATCGGTGAGCAGAATTCCCCACGCAAATACGAGTTGCGACGCTATATAAGTCAGAGCCAGCACACGCGGACCGGCGCCGCAGCCCGCTGCCGCCAGCGCGCTCACGACTATGCAGAGCGTCGAAACGCTATCGATAATGACGCCACGCGAGAACTCGCCGCGGCCACGGTAAATCTGAGTGAAAGCGCTTTTCGTTGTTTGCACGGCCTGCATTACTCCCAGCGAGAACAAGGCCAGGGCCGCTTCGGAAGAATTCAGCGAACGAACGGAGATAAAAGGCGAGGCGGACTCGATGGCGGCGAGCAAAGCCGCGATTACAATCACCAACAGGCCCAATAGCACGTAAATAAAAGCGGCGGTCCCGACCTGCCTCTGGAAACCAACCTCATCGCCGAGACCGAAGGCCTTTTGCAGACGGTTCCCGACAAAGATGACAAAACCCAAATCCGCGAGGCCCAACAAGCCCGACCAGGCCATTAATGTCGTCCAGTCGGCGAACAGATCCGTCGGCCACATGCGCAGCAGGACCGCCGTCAACAAGAACCGATCGCCGATCGAAATCAGCAGGCTGAGAAGCTGGCTGGCGAAATTTTGGAGAGTTTTGCCTAACATGCGCGCGCGCTCGGATGTTCGGTGGATATGATCGAAAATTTTAGACCGACATTGCTGAACGAGTCCGGTGGCATTATCGCTCGTCGTTCGCCCGCGCGGCGCGAATCTGCAAGCCATAGAATAGTCGGTCGCCGCTATTGCCGCAACATAGGCCAAA
>PLZT01000188.1 GCA_003152255.1 Methylocystaceae bacterium
CACTCCCGCTTCGATTCATGACGGCGCAGCCTATCTGCTGCGCCGAACCAGCGGAACCCCAGCCCAAGTCGAGTCAATCAGCCGGAGATCGTATCAGTCGAACCGGTCTATCATCGCGGATGCATCGACTGGGACGGAAAAGGAAATTTCTCGCGCGGAGACACAGTCGCGAATGGCGCGTGGCTAAACGAGGCGAGGAAGACTCCCAACCCGTACGCCGACCCACGGAAGCGACCCGCCAGCGTGGCGGCAGATTTACTCCGCGGGAGTCGCCTCGTCTGAGGCTGTCTGGATCTCGTTTGAATGGTTGGCTGTGCGCATTTCGCCGAGCAGGCATTGCCGCTTGGCTTCGTAATAATAGCCATTGGCATAGAGCCTTATCGCGCGTTGCGCATCGCCCCCGGCTACGCGGAAGGCATTGGCGAGATAAGCCACTGCATAGGTCAGATTCGTTTCGGGATCGAGCAGCCCGTTGGCTGCGCCAGTGTAGCCCATGCTCCGCGCGGTGTCGTGGCGAATCTGCATCAATCCCCAGAAGGGGCCATGCTTAAGCGATGGGTTATACTTGCTCTCGCGCTGCACTACGGCGTGAACCAATGATTCCGGTACTTTATAAGCCCGGGCGTGATAGGCGATGCGCGCGTCTAGCGTCTCGTGCGATGAAGTCTTCGACGCTTGCGGCGGCTCGGTGGACGTCCGCGCGACATAGTCCGGCGCGCCAGTGCTGGCGCAACCCGCCAGTGCAAGCGTCGACGCCGTGACCGCGTAAATAGCCCGTTTCATTCCGCCTCCTACGAAGGGAGCATAACCCAAACCGCAGTCCTAGCAAATTTCAGGTGCGCAAGCACCGAAGTCCGGGCGCCCGACGTTTGAGGAAGTCCGCGATTTCATTCGCTGGGAAATCGGCGATGATGACGAGGCGTTGATTGCCGTCTGGCGTCACGCGACGCGCGCCCAGCCGTGGGTAGGCGAGCGCATCATGTTGAATCATTTGGTAGAATGCTACGATAGTATCTACGAGTCCCTGAGAGAGCCGCGTCTATCCAGACGCGGGGACATCTTCGTCTTCGACCGCGGGCTCATTCCGGCAATGGTCTCGCGTTTTCGGAACGTATGCCGTTCTTCGTATTGTCGGGCGCGCTCGGCAGCGTGCATGGCGCATCCTGGAAATATCCGCTCCCTTACAGTTCGATGCGTTACCCGATGACGCCCCTGCAGAGGGTCGTCAATGCGGCGCCGCGGGCTTGGCGACGCGCGCCAAAATCGCGACCGAAATGCGTTAGCTTGACGGCGCCTTGCGGCACATTGTTCGAAAATGCGCCGAACGACGCTGGCTTCATCCTCGACGATGACCGCGGTTTGAAAAATTGTCTCAGGAGGATGGATTTTGACAAAACTCGATTAAATGAGCCGTGGGGGCGGTCCCGTGGACCAGGGCGATAGCTGCCAGAGCGGCATGTGGGGAATACATGGCTCAAACGGTCGCGGATACATTAGTTGGTGTTCTTGAACGCATCGTCGTCAAGCAGATTTTCGCGCTGATCGGCGACTCGCTCAATCCGCTGGCCGATTCCGTGCGAAGCTCTTCCATCGAATGGATTGGCGTTCGCCATGAAGAAGGCGCGGCTTTGGCGGCGTCTGGTCAGGCCAAGCTGACCGGCCGTCTTGCGGTCTGCGCCGGCACCACGGGGCCAGGCAGCACCCATCTGGTCGCTGGCCTTTACGAAGCGGCGCGGGACCACGCGCCCGTGCTCGCGCTCTCCGGCAACATGCCGCGCAAAATGCAGGGCGTCGATTACATCCAAACCACCAATCCAGATTTGCTGTTTCGCGATGTGTCGCTCTATACGGAAACTACCAATTCGCCGGAGCAAGCCCCCGCCGTCATCCATCAGGCGATCGCCGCGGCCTACGCGGGCCGCGGCGTCGCTCATCTCACATTGCCGCAAGACATCATCCTGGCGGGAACCAACGGCGGCGTCGCTAGCATGGACACTCTGCGGCCGCGCCCGGAGATCGCGGCGAGCGCGGAGGATGTAGCCCGTATCGCGAGCCGGATAGACGCGGCCGGCAGCGTTCTCATCATGTGCGGGGCCGGCTGCCATGGGGCCGCGACGGAGCTGCGGGCCCTGTCCGACCGTCTCAAGGCGCCGCTGATCCATTCCGTCAAGGGCCAGGACATCATGCCTTATGATGATCCACACTGGATGGGTGGCGTCGGCATGATCGGTTCGAAGCCGGTATACAATGCGGTCATGAGCGCCGAATTGCTGCTGATGGTGGGCGCCGATTATCCGTATTCGAATTTCCTGCCGAACCGGCCCGTCGTCGTACAGATCGACGAGCGGGCCGAGGTGCTCGGCCGCCGCGCGCCAATCGTGCTCGGCGTGCTTGGCTCGGCGCGGCCGACGCTAAAGCTGCTCATCGATCAGGTCGCGCCGAAAACCGACACAAGCTACTGGAACCGGCTCACGGAGGAGCGCCGCGCCTGGGACCGCAAGCTCGACCAACAGGCTGATCTCGCGCGCAGCCCCGACCGCATCCATCCACAGGCAGTCGCCCGCGCGGTCAGCGACCTCGCCGACCGGAACGCGGTCTTCGTGCTTGACACCGGCCTTAACACACTTTGGTCCGGCAACTGGATCCGGCAAAGCGGATCGCAGCGCATCATCGGGTCGTTCAACAATGCCGCCGTCGGAACGGCGCTCGGGCAGGCCAACGGCATCCAGGCGTTCGACCGCGCGCGGCAGGTGATCGTGCTGACCGGCGACGGCGGCTTCAACATGTTGATGTGCGAGTTCCTCACGGCGGTTCACCACAAGCTGCCGGTCAAGGTTGTTATCTACAATAACGCCGCGTTCGGCTTGATCCGACTGGAGGCCGAGTCGATCGGCTTGCCGCCCTTCGAGCAGGGCATTGACTTTCCCAATCCGGATTTCGCAGCATTCGCGCGCGCCTGCGGCGGCCATGGCTTCGCGGCGCGCAAGCCCGAAGAGTTGAAGAAGGCGATCAGTGACGCCCTGGCGGTTGACGGACCGGCAATCGTCGATGCCGCGGTCGTCGCCAACGAGCTTCCCAACCTGCCGCATCTCGACCTTGAGCTGCTCGGGCAGGTCGCGCGCGCGAAGATCAAGGAGGCGGTGCTGGCCTTTACGGGCTGTTGATTGGCGCTCACAGGAATGCGGCACGGAGGATTGGGAGCGTGTACCATGACCGAAGTCGAAAATCCAGGCTCAGGGCGCGACGCGGAAAAATTCGCGGGCGCCGTCCAAACCACGGTTCGTGAACGCGTCGGGGCTCAGTCACCTATGACGACGCCGGAGGCGGTATTGGTGAGCCTGACCGTCAACGGGACGCGTCATTCGCTCATGCTCGATCCCCGCACGACGCTTCTTGACCTGTTGCGCGAGCATCTGGACCTGACCGGGACGAAAAAAGGTTGCGATCAAGGCCAGTGTCGTTCCTGCACCGTGCTCATTGACGGGCGGCGCGTCAACTCGTGCCTGACGTTCGCCGTCATGTACCTCTGCGCGCGGATCACCACGATCGAGGGTCTCGCGGCCAACGGCGCGCTGCATCCGCTCCAGCAGGCGTTCATCGACCATGACGCCTTTCAGTGCGGCTACTGCACGCCGGGGCAAATCTGCTCGGCGGCCGGGTTGATCGCGGAGGGCAAGGCGAAATCCGCGGACGACATCCGCGAACTCATGAGCGGCAACATCTGCCGCTGCGGCGCCTACACCAACATTGTCGCGGCAATCCAGCAAGTGATGGGACGATCATGATCAGCTTCCGATATGCGCGCGCCAATGATGTCGCGGACGCGGTGCGCCAGATCGCTGGCGACCCGAACGCGAAATTCGTCGCCGGCGGCACCAATCTGATCGACTTGATGAAGATGGATGTCGAACGGCCGACGAAAGTGATCGACATCACGCGGCTACCACTTAACCAGGTTGAAAACACGCCGGGCGGCGGCTTCCGTATCGGAGCGCTCGTACGCAACTCCGATCTCGCCTATCACCCCCAAGTAGAGGAGCGCTATCCGGTTCTCGCCAGCGCGATCATGGCCGGCGCTTCGCAACAACTGCGCAATATGGCGTCGACGGGCGGCAACCTCTTGCAGCGCACGCGCTGCCATTACTTCTACGATACAGCGACGCCCTGCAATAAGCGCGAGCCGGGCAGCGGCTGCTCCGCCATCGACGGCCAGAATCGCATGCACGCCATCCTAGGCGCCAGCGACGCCTGCATCGCGACGCACCCGTCCGACATGTGCGTGGCGCTGGCGCTGTTGGAGGCGAAGGTTCATGTTAGTAGCGCGCTTGGCGACCGCGTGATCGCGTTCGCGGAGTTCGACCGGCTGCCCGGCGATACACCGGAGCGCGACACGAACCTCAACGCTGGCGAGATCATCACCGCGGTCGAACTGCCGTCAAAAGGCTTCGCCACGAACTATACGTATTTAACCCGTCTTATTCACCCGACCGACGCGCATTGCTGATTTT
>PLZT01000137.1 GCA_003152255.1 Methylocystaceae bacterium
GTGGTGGCTGCTACATAAGACCGCGATTTCGGTTTCAATGTGAGACCGACTGTCGGGAGCCATCTTGGTATGAGAATATCGAACTTCGCACCAAAAAAGCCATCGAATGGGGTCTTCCTCACTCTCTGTGAGGTCAGCATCGATATCTGGAATGGATTTGTCTCGGCCGTCGTCGGCCGATAGCTTTGTCTTATGCATAAGATGTTTGAATGGGCTCCCGGACTTGGCGTGCGGGTCTTGGAGTCGACGCGGGTGGACAACCATTGGACCATCTTGGCGCTCACGGAGGGGCTCGGCGTTTGCCCAAGCTGCGGTGGGCGTTCAACCCATCGGCACGGCTGGCATGAGCGTCATCTTGAAGACCTGCCGGCGCAAGGAGCGAGCGTGACGCTGAAGCTGCGTATGAGGCGTTGGCGCTGTTGCAACAAGGCGTGTGAGCGACAGACGTTTGTCGAGCGGTTGCCTGAAATCGTCACTCCCTTCGCGCGCCGGACGCGGCGCGCCGCCGAATTGCTTCATCTTTTTGGCCACGGCGTTGGCGGCCGACCAGGCGAACGCTTGATGGAGCGCATTGGCATGCCGACGAGCGACGATACGATCTTGGGGTCAATGCACGATTTTTGCAAAATCGTACGCCAAGCGAAAAATCTTGCAAATTCATTGTCTTTCAAAAACGTTCGTTTGCGCATGAGTTGCGCCACGACCCGGATTGGGGCGAATTTTCCTTGCAGAATCCTCTTTCATAATTCCCATCAAAGGCAATCGTCATTCGCATGGACTGTTAACGTACGATTTTGAGCAAATCGTGCATCAAGGCCATCTTGCGCGCGAGCGCGACTTTGGCCCGCTTCAATCCGCGCCGTTTCGTCACCTCCATGCCCCAACGCTTCAGCGCCGAGAAACGCGTCACGCGCGAAAGGAGGATGTTCGCGGCCTCGTAGAGGGCTGTGCGCACCATCGTGTCGGCGGGCGCTGGCCGGACTGCCGATGGCGGCGTGACGGGCGCCTTCACGAAAAACCTTATGCCGTTGGGCTGCTTTCCATATGGATCCTTTATCCGGTTCAGATGTACATCGTCGCCGTCGCGCGTTAATCGCGCAAATGTTGCTTGGAGGGTCGCTATGGTCTCGAGAGCGCTGGAAATCTGGTTTGCGTCGACGGTGTTGCTCGTAGGCTCCGGCACGATCTGGTGCGCCTGGTTGCTGTTCACGCTATAGGCGCGTAATTTGTAGACAATGTCGCGCGGTCGCGATGGTGCCGGATCGAACCGGCCGCCCGGATGTGCGGCGGGCCGCTTTTGCATTTGGGGAGATCTCCCTTGCCGAAAAAGCGCGCCGCCTATCGCAGATACACCCTTCCGACGTTGTGCGCGCCGCCTACATGGCGGGCTCCGGCGCGAGCGCGGCCGATATAGGCCAACCGATAGGCCAACCCAACACCCCGCCGTCTACCGCATGCTCTGGGGACATGGCCTCGTCCTGGTTCCCAAGGCGCCGCCAGGAGCGGTGCGAATTTTCGTCCGTCTAGTGGAAGATTCGAGATGAGCGACATCATACTAATTTTTCTTCTGGCTTTCGGCTTCACTGGCCTTGTCCACGCTGTCACCGCGGGAGACGAAGGAAGCCATAAGGAGGCGGAGATGGTCTCAAGCTTTATAATCATAGCGGCGTGGCTTATTGCCGTCGCGCGGCTCATTTCGCTTGCTCAATACCCGCATTGACCAGGTGCGCGGCCTTGAGAGACATCACCCATGCGCCGGCGACGCCTTGGGATTGCAGGTCGGCGATTGTGGGACGAGCGCGCGACCATCCCGATTGAAGACTTGAACGCCGAGAATGACGAATAGGGGCGGCCTCCAGGTTTGAAATCCGGCTACCTTGACGCGCGCTCGCCGCGCCCCGATCTACAGTGCTTTGCGCTAAGCATGGAGGATATCGATGGTCAGCAATCGGCATATTCGGTCGCAACACGTCGCGGTGGTCGTCTCCAAGGACGGCACCATAACACGCACCCTTGTGATTGAGACCAATCTCAACCCTTCAGGATCGGATTTCGATGAATTAGTCGAAGAGATTGTGCAGTACATGAAAACGCGCGACGATTTAGATAATGCAGAAATCAATGGTCGCGCGAGAGTTTCCTGAAATCATACGAGAAACCCCGGTGCCCACAGGCCCAAAAGGCGAGAAGCGCCCCGCCGACGTGATCGGCAATCTCGCGGCCATCCGCGCCGCCCTGCAGGCGGCCGGCGTCGTGTTCATCGCCGAGAACGGCGGCGGGGCGGGCGTGAGGCTGCGGAATGGCGCTATATGAATGGCTGGTCGCGCGAAGAGGCAATCTCGATGGAACGCCGCCATATTTTTAGAGGGCGAGCACCTAGTCGCCAAACAGCAAGCCTTGGTGGAAAAACTTATCGAGAAAGGGCATCACGGCCTTGTGGAAACGGCGAACGAGTTGCTGGGTATTCTACGAGAATCGTTAGAGCTTTCGAGGACCTTGTTGCAGCGATGCTGGCGAGTCGGGATTTTAAGGGAATTCGGCGCAAAAGGCTTCCGATTTTCATGTCGGGAGCGGATCATGCCTTTCAAGATCCTATGGGGCGGTGGATAGCGACCGGAACTCTGGCAGAGTGAGGTTGCGCAACCAGGCACTCTGGAGACGACCATGCAAACCGCTGCTGACCACCCCGAAGCACCGACCGCTATCCGTCATGATCTTGGCGCGATTTTCATCTCGTTGGAACTAAGTCGTTCAACTTGGCTGATCACATCGCTGTCTCCGGGCGGCGGCGAGAAAATGTCGAAGCATTCGGTGCGCGGCGGCGATGTCGCCGGACTGCTGGAGCGCTTCGCTCAACTTCAGGAGAAGGCTCGGGCTCGAACGGGTCGCACCTTTCCGATCATCGTCATT
>PLZT01000529.1 GCA_003152255.1 Methylocystaceae bacterium
TCGGGTGAATAAGACGGGCTAGGATGCGAACGATCAGTTGGCCGCATCCGACCCGATTTCATGGGCCGTTTTGCGTTCGCATCATAGCGACAATGATAGAAAAGGACGCAATTGAATGAAAAATCTTGTCCGTTCGGCTGTGGCGACCATGTTCATTCTCGTTGGCTCAGGCGTGTCGACGGTCGACGCGGCCCCGCTTAACGTGCCCGGAAGCATTGCTAGGCAGGCGTCGTTCCTGCCGATCGTCCAAATTCGCGGGTAACAACACGAAAATCGCGGGCGCCACTATGGATGGTCGCGCGGTCGGCACAATCCGCATCGTCGCGGTTGGTAATCCGCGACAACGCCCTCTCTTAAAAAGCATCACTGCGAAAAGGAATAAGCGCACCAAAGCGGAGCCCAACAATGACGCCGGAACATGGTCGAGATCCCAACAGCGAGCAACACGAAGCGCAACTGCATGGATCGGCGCCTCACGGCGTTCTGAACCATGGCGTCTCCGCACCGCTTCGCAAACCTTCGGCATCGACAGCCGCCGTGCCGGCCGGCACGATCTACACCTGCCCGATCTGCGGCATGACGCTCGAACCTATCCTCGCCAGTGGCGAAACCGGTCCGAGCCCCGAACTCGACGATATGACGCGCCGGTTCTGGAGCGGATTGGCGCTCACCGCGCCCGTGTTCGTGTTGGAGATGAGCGCGCATGTCTTCAATCTGCATCATTACATCGCGCCGCAAGTTTCGAACTTGATTCAATTCGCCTTGGCGACGCCGGTCGTGCTCNNCTCAACATGTTCACGCTCATCGCCATGGGCACGGGCGTCGCATGGCTTTACAGCGTTGTCGCGACATTGGCTCCTTCCGTCTTCCCTCCGGCGTTCCGCAACACGGATGGCTCGGTCCCGATCTACTTCGAGGCGGCGGCGGTCATCACCGTGCTGGTTCTGCTCGGCCAAGTCCTCGAACTTCGTGCCCGCGAACGGACCGGCGGCGCCATTCGAGCGCTGCTCGACCTCGCCCCGAAAACGGCGCGACGGATCAAGGCGGACGGATCGGACGGTGACATCCCGCTCGAAAACGTCGCCGTGGGAGATCTTCTACGCGTGCGACCCGGCGAAAAAGTGCCGGTCGACGGCGAACTCCTCGAAGGACGAAGTTCAATCGATGAATCACTGGTTACGGGCGAATCCATGCCGGTGACGAAGAGCGTCGGCGACAAGCTCATCGGCGGCACGATCAATCAGACCGGCGGCTTCGTCATGCGGGCAGACAAGGTTGGCCGCGACACCGTGCTGGCGCGGATCGTCGACATGGTCGCGTCCGCGCAAAGGAGCCGCGCGCCGATCCAGCGCCTCGCCGATCAAGTCTCTGGATATTTTGTCCCCGTCGTCATCGGCGCCGCGATTCTGGCTTATGCGGCTTGGGCGATCTGGGGGCCCGAGCCACGGCTGACCTATGGACTCGTTGCCGCTGTTTCCGTTCTCATCATAGCGTGTCCATGCGCGCTCGGCCTCGCGACGCCCATGTCGATCATGGTTGGCGTCGGACGCGGGGCGCGGTCTGGCGTGCTGATCAAGAACGCCGAGGCATTGGAGCGCTTCGAGAAGGTCGACACTCTGGTTGTCGACAAGACCGGCACCCTTACGGAGGGGAAGCCGCGCGTCACGGCCATCCGTCCCGTCGCGGGGATCACCGAGGACGAACTTCTGAGATTGGCGGCGAGCCTAGAACGAGCTAGCGAGCACCCGCTCGCCAGTGCGATCGTAAAGTCTGCCGCCGAACGAAAACTCAAACTCGCCGAAGCCTCCGATTTCGACTCGCCTGTTGGCAAGGGCGTCACGGGCAAGCTCGACGGGAAGTCGATCGCGATCGGGAACCGGCGCTTCCTTGACGAACTCGGCATCAACGCGGGCGCGCTCGATGCTGAAGCGGAACGACTGCGAGAGGACGGAGCGACCGTCATCTTTGTGGCGTCGGAGGGCAAGTCGTTAGGACTGCTCGGCATCGCCGATCCGGTGAAAGCAACGACCCAAGCCGCCTTACGCGCGCTGCAAGACGATGGCGTCAAAGTCGTGATGCTGACGGGCGACAATTGGACGACGGCGCGAGCCGTGGCGAAACGTCTGGGCATCGACGAGGTCCAGGCCGAAATCCTCCCCGAGGACAAGGGCAAGATCGTCACGCGCCTGCGCACGGAAGGGCGCATCGTCGCCATGGCCGGCGCGACGGGGTCAATGACGCTCCTGCGCTGGCGGCGGCGGATGTCGGCATCGCCATGGGGACCGGAACGGATGTCGCGATGGAGAGCGCGGGTGTGACCTTACTGAAAGGCGACCTCCAAGGAATTGTTCGTGGTCGCCGTCTTTCGTCAGCAACGATGAGCAATATCCGCGAGAACCTGTTCTTCGCTTTCTTCTATAACGCCATCGGGGTGCCGATCGCAGCGGGCGCGCTCTATCCGTTCTTTGGCGTGCTGCTGTCGCCGATCATCGCCGCGGCCGCAATGGCGCTGTCGTCGGTCAGCGTCATCCTCAACTCGCTGCGGCTGCGCGGGGAGAACGTAGAAGAACCATCGTCCCCCAGCCCGTTCCACTCGATCGTGAGGAGCCGAAAAGGCGCCGCTTGGGCCACGGCGGGGGCCTTGCTGGCAATCTCCCTCGGCGCGATCCTCATCGTTTATGCGCCGAAACTCTTTCCCCTGCGGGAAACAGTGACGGTTCAGCCCGAGAAATCAGTTCCGACGCCGCCCACAGAAACGAACGTCGCCGAAACAAAGAAAAGCGCTACGGGGGCAGTTCGGAACCGTGAGGTCGGCGCGACAACGACAGCCGGCGCGCCCGGCGAATTCTTGAAGAAAAGACTGCCCAACGGCGTCGAGTTGACTGTTCCGAGTTCAGGCGTCGAAGCCAGATTGCTCGCATTTCTTGAAACAAAAGCGCAGCTGACGGAAAAGACGACTTGGTTCGATTTTGACCGTCTCCAATTCGAAACCGGCAAAGCGACGCCGCGAGCTTCCTCTCGGGAGCAATTGCAAAATATCGCCCAAATTCTAGCGGCCTATCCGAACGTGAAAGCTACGATCGCCAGCTATACCGACAATATTGGCGATAGAGGCGTCAACAGGAGGTTGTCAAAGGCGCGCGCCGACTCCATCCGACGCGAGTTAATTAGAATGGGCGTCGATGCGTCACGACTCCGCGCCAAAGGCTATGGCGAAAGCCATCCTATCGCGACCAACGACACCGAAGACGGACGCACGAAAAATCGGCGAATTTCCCTCGACGTGATCCGAAAATAGCGAATGCGCACGACCCCCTGCCCTCTTTGGCCGCGGTCTCCCTCTCGATCGCCGCGCAATTCGGCGCCGAGCTGTCCGAGCGCAAGGGCGTCGCGGGGATAGTAGCGCTCTCACCGTCTGGACCCTCAACGAAGTGGTGCGAGGCGTTTTGGAGCTACGCGAAAGGCATGCTAGCCTCTCGAAACCGGAAAGTGGTGATAATGCTTAACTGGGTGCGCCTTCTGATCTCTGTTTTCGTTTTGGCGGTCGCTCTGGCCGGCGGGACGGGCGGAGCGTCGGCCGCTTCGAGCCACCATCACTATTGCGCGGCCATGGCCATGGATATGGACGATTCTTCTTGCTGCGACGGCGACAACGGAACCGCGTCGCCGTGCAATCAATCGGCGTTTTGCGCCGGACCGCAAATACTGATTCCCCCGCAGTCGTCCTTTCAGGCGCGAACTATTTTTGCCATGGCGGCCGCGCCTCCACGAGACTTCGTCGCGCCTCGTGGCCTGAGTTCAGCGCCAGACCTTCGACCTCCCATCGCCTGAAACCGTGACCATCGGTTGTGCTCGCCATCATCCCCGGCGGCCGGATCGCTCACGCTTCTTCACGCACGCCGGCGCGCGCTGGCGGGAGATCGACATCCCATGATCCCATCCGCTCATAGCGTCCCGCGCGCTTAGGCTCGCTGGAATTTTGATCGCGTCCGCGTGCCTCTTGCACGCGGATTGGCGCGCGACACGGTGTTCGTCGCCAACCGCGACGACGCACGCCACGCATAGGGTCATGTGGATTCATGGAAACCGGAGCCAAACTCATGCTGTTTGTCGCGTCGAAACGCGTCCACGTGGCCGTATTGGCCGTACTCGCCATTGTGGGCGCTACGTCTTTTGCTCGGGCGGAGATCAAGCAATACGAATTCCAGCTCGTCGAAAAGGAAATCAAGAAAGGCGATGCGATTCTATCGGTTCGTCTCGTCCACAAACCCGATGGCGAACTGGTCCCTAACGCCGTGATCTTCGCGACGCGGCTCGACATGGCGCCCGACGGCATGGAGACGATGAAGACCACGATCGAACCGGCGCCCAGCAAGGAGCCTGGCGTCTATCGCTTCAAAGTCAATCTGACGATGCAGGGCGGCTGGCGACTGTCGCTGGGGGCGAAAGTCCAGGGCGAGACCGGCACGATCGAAAACAAGCTCATCCTGAAAGCTCTGCCATGAACCGAGCAAGCCACACCCGCCGGCTCGCTGCGATTGGAGCAACCATGGCCGTGCTGTGGTCGTCTCCGCTTGCGGCGAAAGAGCGCCAACTCCCCGGCGCCTCGATCGAAAGCGTCGTCACGCTGGCGCGACAGCTCAGCCCCGAGCTGGCGGCGGCGGGATTGGACGCGGAGGCGGCGGCGCATAAGGTCGGCGCCGCCGGCGCCCTCGCCGATCCGACAGTCAACCTCGAGGCGTGGGACGTCAACGGGCGTGGCGTCGGCCAGCGCCGCTTCGGCGTCGAGCAGGAATTCAAGCTTTGGGGCAAGCGTGATCTGGAACGCGGCGTCGCCCAGGCCGACGCCGACGCTGCAAGGCATCAGAGCCGCGCCGCCGCCACGGACCTCAACGCGCGGGTAAAAACCGTTTACGCGGAATATTGCGCGGCGCATCAGGCTATCGAACTGGCGATCGGGCTGAAACGCCGGGTCGACGAAAATCTGGTGTTGTTACGGTCGCGTTATGGCTCGACCTCAGTCGATCAGCAGGAAGTGATCAAGGCCGAAATTGAAGCGGCGACAGCCGAGACGGACCTTGTGCGGCGTCAAGGTGACGCGAAATCCGCCGCGGCCCGTCTCAATGCCCTGATCGGGCGCAAACCTGAAGCGTTGCTCGCTGCGCCAAATGGATTTCGGCCGTTGAAAGAGAAAATCACCTTGGCTGACGTCAAGGCGCGGGCTTGGTCAGCCAACCCGATGCTGGCCGCAACTGACGCGCGGGTAAATGCGGCGAACAGCGCAAAATCGCTCGCCGACCTCAATTATTATCCAGATGTGACCTTGGGGGCGAGATATGTGCAGCGTCCCGGGGCGCCGGACACCGGCGAATTCCTCTTGGGGTTCAAAGTGCCGCTGCAATATGAGGCGAAAGACGCGGAGCAGCGCGCTTCCGCCTCCCGTCTCGGTGCCGCCCAGGCGCGAAGCGACGCCATCCGCATCCGGCTCGATGGCGACATCGCCGATGCCTGGTTCGGATTCGAAGCGGTGCGGAAAGCGATCCGAATATACGAGCAGCGCCAACTTCCTCCCGCCCGATTATCGGTGGAGACCGCTAGAGCCGGCTTTCAGGCCGGAACAACCGACCTCGCAGTCGTTCTTGAAACAGAGCGACGGTTGCGCACGTTCCAACTCGAACTTTTGAAACTCAAAGTGGAGCAACAGGCCAAATACGCCGAACTCGAACGCTTGGCGGGAGGCGCCCTATGAAGCGCCCTTCCAGGATGTTGCTATTTGCGTTGGCGATTGTCGCGGCTGGCGCCGCCGGGCTCTTCGCAGGACGTTTCCTTTGGCCCATGCCGACGCGGGCGCCGGAATCCTCACCTGCCGCGTCCAAAACCTCTCGATCGGAATCTGCCGCGACAGGTCCTGTTGTTTACTACCGCGATCCCGACGGGCGTCCGGCCTATTCGCTGACGCCCAAAAAGACGCCGGGCGGAACGGATTTTCTGCCGGTCCATGCAAGTGAAGACGTAGACTTCGAGGACGTGCGACTCTCCGCTCTGGTCGCCAGCGGCACACAGAGACGCATCCAGTTCTATCGCAATCCGATGGGCTTGCCGGATACGTCGCCGACGCCGAAGAAGGACGCGATGGGGATGGATTACATCCCGGTCTATGAAGGCGTCACGGAAGATGGTTCCTCGGTCCAAATCAGCCCTGGCAAGGTGCAAAGGACCGGGGTCCGTTCCGAACCCGTCGAACTCCGGTCATTGACCGCCCCCGTGCGCGCGGCTGGCGCAATTGCGTTCGACGAACGTCGCATCTCGGTAGTCTCCCTGCGCTTTGAGGGCTTCATCGAGTCGGTCGATGTCGCAACAGGCGACCACGTCCACAAAGGTCAGCCGCTCATGCGGATTTATGGCCCGAGTCTTTCGAGCGCGGCGGCCGAATATCTCGCCGTCCTCAACGCTCGGTTGGGTGGCGCGGGCGGCGCCCAGCGCCTGAAAGGCGCGAGACGGCGGCTCGAAAACCTCGGGATGCCCGAAAGCGCCATCGCCGTGATCGCACGCACGCGAGAGATCCCTCGCTCCGTCGTCTGGCCGGCGCCGCAGGACGGCCACGTTTTGGAGCGGGCGGCGTTCAACGGCATGCGCGCCGCGCCGGGCGACACGCTGTTCCGCATCGCGGATCATTCCGTGGTCTGGGTTCTGGCCGACATCGCCGAGCGGGACGTGGCGTTGATCGCGCCGCGGCAAACGGTCAGCGTGCGGCCAAGAGCGTTTCCTGATCGTACTTTCACTGGCCAGGTCGCGCTGATTTACCCGCATATGAACATGGAGACGCGCACTGTGCGCGTCAGGATCGAATTGCCGAACCCGGATGGCCTGTTGCGGGGCGACATGTACGCCGACGTCGAGATCGCCGCCGGCGCGGACGACAAGGTTCTCGCTGTTTCCGACAGCGCCGTCATCGACACAGGCAAGCGGCAAGTCGTGATCCTCGACAAAGGCGACGGTCGTTTTGAGCCACGCGAGGTGACGGTCGGAAGGCGCGGCGAAGGTTTCGTCGAGATCAAAAACGGCCTCGGCGAGCACGATCGGGTCGTTACCACCGCCAACTTCCTCATCGACGCCGAAAGCAATCTGAAGGCGGCGCTGCAAGGGCTTGGTCAAATGGAGGACCGCAAATGATCGGACGCCTCATCGCCTGGTCGGCGCGCAACCTCGTCCTCATCTTCATTGGCGCGGCTTTCGCCATATCGGCGGGGGTTTATGCGGTCCGCACACTGCCCCTCGACGCTATCCCCGACCTCTCCGACGTACAGGCTATCGTTTATACGGAATATCCGGGACAGGCACCGCAAGTGGTTGAAGACCAAGTCACCTATCCCTTGACGACCGCAATGCTCACAGTGCCGCGCTCCAAAGTCGTTCGCGGCTTTTCCTTCTTTGGCGTATCCTTCGTCTACGTCATTTTCGAGGACGGCGTCGACATCTATTGGGCGCGCTCGCGCGTGCTCGAATATCTCAGCGCCGTGAGCAAGAGATTGCCTGCGGGCGTGACGCCTGTTCTCGGTCCGGACGCGACCGGCGTCGGCTGGGTCTATCAATATGCGGTCGTCGCGAAAGAAATGACGCTCGCTGAATTGCGGTCGATCCAGGACTGGACGATCCGCTACGGCCTCGCCAAGGCGGAAGGTGTCGCCGAAGTGGCGAGCGTCGGCGGCTTCGTCAAGCAATATAACGTCGTGGTCGATCCAAACCGATTGCGTGCACTCGGCATTCCCTTATCGAAAGTGCGTGAGGCCATTCGCGCCAGCAATACGGATGTCGGCGGGCGCACGGTCGAGCTCTCGGAGTTCGAGTTCATCGTGCGCGGTCGCGGCTATCTGCGCGGCGTAGCGGACATCGAAGGCATCGTCTTGCGCGCCGACAAGGGCACGCCGCTTCTCC
Organism: Methylocystaceae bacterium; assembly: GCA_003152255.1. The sequence continues at coordinate 7,936 of PLZT01000529.1, forward strand.
TGAAGGACATCGCTCGAGTCGAACTCGGCCCCGACGAACGGCGCGGCATCACTGAACTAAACGGCGAAGGTGAAGTGGCGAGCGGCATCGCGCTTCAGCGATATGGCGCCAATGCGCTGACCGTGATCGACAACATCAAGGCCACGCTGGAACAAATGGCGCCGAGCCTCCCGAAGGGCGTTGAGATTGTTTCGGTCTATGACCGCTCGCAGCTCATTCATGCGGCGATCGAGACGTTGAAGAGTACGCTGTTCGAGGAAAGCGCCATCGTCGCGCTGGTTTGCATCATCTTCCTATTGCATGTGCGCAGTGCTCTCGTCGCGATCATCATGCTGCCCATCGGGGTTCTGATGGCTTTTGGGGCGATGAAGGCGCTGGGACTCGGCTCCAACATCATGAGTTTAGGGGGCATCGCCATCGCCATCGGCGCGATGATCGACGCGGCCATCGTCATGATCGAGAACGCTCACAAACATCTCGAACGCGCTCCTCCCGGTAAGCCACGCGTGGATATTCTCATCGACGCCGCGACCGAGGTCGGACCGCCGCTGTTTTTCAGTCTGCTCGTCATCACGGTTTCATTCCTGCCGATCTTCACGCTGGAGTCACAGGAGGGACGGCTGTTCGGTCCGCTCGCCTTCACAAAGACCTTCGCCATGGCGTCGGCGGCGCTTCTCTCCGTGACGCTCGTGCCGGCGCTGATGGTGATCTTCGTACGCGGCAAAATCGTGCCCGAGGCGAAGAACCCGATCAATCGCGCGCTCATTTGGCTCTACCGCCCAATCATCCGCTTTGTGCTGAAGGCGAAGACCCTGACCATTTTGCTCGCGCTCGCTGCGCTCGCCGTGACCATCATTCCGGCGCGGCAGCTTGGCAGCGAATTCATGCCTGCTCTCAACGAGGGCACGCTGCTCTATATGCCGACCACCCTGCCGGGACTCTCCGTCACCAAGGCGGCGCAGCTTCTGCAAACCCAGGATCGCATCATCAAATCCTTCCCAGAAGTCGAGTCCGCCTATGGCAAGGCCGGGCGCGCCTCGACCGCCACCGATCCGGCACCGCTAGAAATGTCCGAAACCATCGTCAATTTGAAGCCAAAAGAGCAATGGCGACCGGGCCTAACGATCGACAAGCTCATCGCGGAAATGGACGCCGCGTTGCAATTCCCTGGCGTCTCGAACGCCTGGACCATGCCGATCAGAAACAGGATCGATATGCTGGCGACCGGCATCAGGACGCCGATCGGCGTCAAAATATTCGGTCGTGATCTTTCGCAAATGGAAGGCCTCGCGCGTCAGGTCGAGGGAGTGTTGAAGCGAGTCCCCGGCACGTCGAGCGCTTATGCGGAGCGCGTCATCGGCGGCTATTACCTCGACATTGTGCCAGATCGCATGGCGCTCGCACGCTATGGCCTAACCATCGGCGACGTGCAGGAGGTGATCGGAACCGCACTCGGCGGCGAGACCGTGACAACGACGGTCGAAGGGCGCGAGCGCTATAGCGTCACCATGCGTTATCCGCGCGATTTCCGCTCCAGCCCGCAGGCCATCGCCAGCGAAGTGCTCGTTTCCTTGCCCGGCGGCGGTACGGCGCCGCTCGGCGAAGTCGCCAAAATCGAGCTCGTTCGCGGTCCGACCTCGATCCGCACCGAAAACGGCCAACTCGCCGTCTACATATTCGTCGACATTCGCGACCGCGATCTCGGCGGCTATGTCGCGGAGGCGCGCAAGGCGGTGGCCGACGAAATCAAGTTCCCGCTCGGCTCCTATGTAACCTGGAGCGGCCAGTTCGAATATATGGAACGCGCCGAGGCGCGGATGCGGATCGTCGTGCCGGTGACGCTGCTCGTCATTTTCCTGCTGCTCTATTTGAATTTCCGGCGCCTGACCGAGACATTAATTGTCATGGCGTCGTTACCTTTCGCGCTTGTCGGCGGCGTCTGGCTGATGTGGCTGCTGAATTTCAACATGTCCGTCGCCGTGGCGGTCGGATTCATCGCGCTCGCCGGCGTCGCCGCCGAAACCGGCGTCGTCATGCTGATCTATCTCGATCAGGCGATGAAGGAAGTCGCCGCCGAGCGCGCGGCTGAAGGCCTGGCTTTCACGCGCGCCGACATGCACGAGGCGATCATGCTCGGCGCGGTGGAACGCGTACGGCCGAAAATGATGACCGTGGTCGCCATCATGGCCGGCCTCGTGCCGATCCTCTGGAGCACGGGCGCGGGATCCGAAGTAATGCAGCGCATCGCCGTGCCGATGATTGGCGGCATGGTTTCTTCGACAGCGTTGACGCTCATCGTCATCCCGGCGATCTATGCGCTGGTGAAAGGTTTCGGGTTGCCTCGGCGCATCGAAACGGCGTCGCTCGATGACGGCGCCTCCAAGAGACCGCATTCGACCGAATCCTCGACCCGAGCCGCCGAGTGAATTAGGGCATCGGTTTCGCCAAGGGCGCGGGGTCGAACCGTACACTCACCTTCTTGATTGCGAACGCCAAACGAAGGGCTACTTCAAGCGCCCTCACTTCGCCTTCGACGCTGCCTTAAAAGGCTTACACGCGCCGTATCGACTGCGTCGGGGGCAAGAGCTTCAAGGATACGGCACTCGGCGACCGTGACGTGACGGCAATTTCTGATCAGCGATTCCAACTCTTTGCGCAGCGCCAAAAGATTGGCCAACTTCCGCTTCACCTCGACCAGATGCTCTTGCGCTATGGCGTCCACGGCTTCACACGACTGCTCTTTATGGTCGGCCAGATTGAGCAGCGCCCGAATCTGCTCAATGGAAAAGCCAAGATCGCGCCCCCGTCGTGTGAAGACAAGACGGCTGGCATGTTCGGCTGAATAGTCGCGGTAGTTCCCCTCCGTTCGGGGCGGCGATGGCAACAGGCCGATGCGCTCGTAATAGCGGATCGTTTCCGCCTTGGTGTCCGCTGCACGCGCCAGCTCCCCAATGTTCATGGCTGCTCCTTGAGCTTGTAGTGGCTACAAGGTTTATAGCACAGGCCATAGCCAACCGACGAGGCGCTTGCATGGCCTGTTGTCACGAATCTTCTTGTTCTGCTGCCGCGAATTCCGACGCGCTTAACAGCCCCAAGTGGCGGCGCGCCCTGTGGATTGCGCTGTACATCAATGCCGGTTTCTTCATGGCCGAAATCGTCGCCGGTGTTGCGGCTGGTTCCGCGTCCCTGCAAGCCGACGCGCTCGATTTCTTCGGCGATACCGCGAACTACGCCATCAGCCTCGGCGTGGCCGGAATGGTGCTCATGTGGCGCGCCCGCGCGGCGCTCGCCAAGGGCGGCACCATGATTGCCTTCGCCTTGTGGGTGCTGGGCAGCACGGCAGGACACGCGTTCTCAGGAACATTGCCACGGGCTGAGGTTATGGGCGTCGTGGGCGTCGCCGCCTTGGTCGCTAACGGCGGCGTAGCGCTGATGCTCTACCGTTTCCGCATCGGCGACGCGAACATGCGCGGTCTGGATTTGCTCGCGCAATGATGCTCTCGGCAACTTCGCCGTGGTGCTGGCGGCCATAGGGGTTTTCGGTACCGGAACAGGCTGGCCGGATGTGATCGTGGCCGCAATCATGGGCGGGCTGGGTCTGCGGGGAGGATGGCAGATCGTCAGTCAGGCGCTTGGCGAACTGCGCGGGGGGCGCACGCCCCCTACCGCTGTGGCGGCGAAGTAAGCACCGTGGCTGGGGAACAACATCATCATCACCATGACCATGAACACTGTGATCACGGGCATTCCCACGGGGAGCTATGGTGGAATCTGGGTGACGGCGTGAATCAAGCGGCGGATTTCTTCTCGGACGCGACTTCGATTCCGTCGTGGAATGTTACATCGCTCACGACTTTCGGCAACTGATTTTGTCCTTGTAGTCGTCCAGCTTTTCGACGCCGCCATGACCAGCTTGAAGACCATGAGGCGGGCGGTGTCCTGCGAGAGCGCGCCCTTCATGCGCACCGTGCGATGCCGGACCGTCGCGAAGGCGCTTTCGATAGGGTTCGACGTGCGCAGATGCGTCCATCTGGGGAATATCGGTTAAACGGCCTTCGAGCCGGGCGTGTCACCCTTCTGATAGGCGGTGCCAAACACATAGTCCCACCAGATGGCGTGGACGCCGAAGCCTTTTTCGGCGTCGCGGAAGTGATGCAGCATGTGCAGCCGCTTCACCTGCTTGGCGAAATCGGATTTCGGCTGGCCGTAATGCGTCCAGTAATGCACCCAGTCGTAAATCCCATAGCCCACCATGAAGCCCGCGAGCACCGGCCAGGCGAAACTCGCGCCGAAAAGCAGGCGTATGATCGTCAACGCGATCAGCATGCTCGGTACCGACAAGAGCGGCGGCATCACAAGTCGCAGCGGGTCGTTGGGATAGATGTGATGCACGCCATGAATGAGGAACTGAAAGCGCGGTCCGAGCCCGAAGGGCAGCGGAAAGATTGTGTGGAAGAGATAACGGTGGCTAAAATATTCGGTCAGCGTCCACGCCAAGTAACCAATGAGGAGGCCAAACAGCATGAACGGGACACCGTTCAGCATCAGCGAATAGAAGAGAAGCCCGACAATGATCGGCGTATTGATGATCACCGGCGTCAGATGATGCACGCGCGACAGCTTGTCGAGCAGATCGCTCTCAAAAAGGCGCGGCGAGGCGTCGAGCGCCTCATCGGTCTGGAACCCTAGGTCTTGCGTCATGTGCTCACTCCACGGGTGCGGCGGGGGGCGTCGCGCACTTGGCCGCTTGCGTCACATTTTCCAAGCGCGTGACGAGCGAATAGCTGGGATAGAACACGAAAGTTGCAGGCAGCGCGACCCAGGATCGCTGACAATGCAGCGCATCATAGAATTCCAGCGCTATTGTCTTGAGTTCCGGCCGGCACGTCCACAGAATTTCGTGAAGTTCGTGATGCTCTTTGTGAGAGCCAATGCTGAGTGCAAGCTTATTCAGTGGCCCATAATAATCGAACGTGCCCTGACCCGTGTTCCAATTTGCCGTTCGACTAATGGACGCTTAAGTGCCAACGCCCGTTCCCCGTTACAGTTACGGACTGGCGAGACACGCTAGACGACACGGCGGCACTGAGAAAAAATCATCGCGCCTTGCCTCTCTCGATCAGGCCCTTGATATTCCATAGGCTGTGTTCAGCAGCTTTCTGAATAACTATTCGGACCGGCCTTTCGAAGGGACGCATCATAAAGTCAAGTTCGGGAATCTCGAACGTGAAGGCGACGCAGGTGCACGACTCGGAAAACGGGGCCTCTTTTAGGTCATAAACGCACCGAAAGGCGCTCATGCGCAAAACGTCGCCCACATGGCCGACCCCGGCGCAAACGAAGCGCTGGTATTTTTGAAACTCCAGCACCCGGAAATCGGACTCCGAACGGTACCCGAAATCGACCCGGACTTGCCTTGCCAAGGTCCCAACCCCGACTGGGCCGTCCGACAAGGCCTTCAAGTTCTTCACCTCGGGGGACCATTTCGGATAATTTTCGAAGAAATCCTCGCCGATGAACCGAAACACTTCTTCCGCAGGCTTGCGGATGATAACGTTCGATCTGCCTACCACTGGCTTGCTGGGACTAAGGAACATTGTTTTCAGCCCGCGCTTCACTTACCTTCGTAAGATTTTAAAGGGCATCGGCCCTGCAAACGTGGCGTGAAGTCGTCGCTGCGGCGTTGATCGGCCCCCATCGACGGGTCCGGCTTCAATGTTAGTGCATTGTCGGCCTCGGGGCCAGCGCGGGCGGCGGAGCTGGTTGGGGTTGCGCAGCCGCCCGCGCGGCGAACGCAGGTTATGGGGGTTGGACGTTCATATAGCGAATATCGGCTAAGGCGGTGCCGCCCACACCAAAGCTGCCTCAATCCTGACCGAAAACTTGAACGCGGAAAACGACGAATAGCGGCCGCGTTTCAGTTTGGATTTTGAGGGCCTTGACGAGCGTTCGCGCCAGGCCAATTTCACTTCTATGCGTAGCGCCAAGCAAGGCTCAGCGGATGGAAGTTTATCGAGTGCAAGAGGTCAAAATCATTGATGCCGGCGATGACGGGATCAAGCTCAAACCGTTGCGCGAGTATGAGCGGCAATCATCTGACCAAGCAGCCCTAATCGAGCAAGTTAGGCGCTTTTTTGAAATGGAGATGAGCGGCCCCAAAGCTCTACAGATGGTTGATTTTGATGCTCTCATCATCATTGATTCGACCGGAGTAGAGATCGCCCGTTTTAGCGTTCCCGACTTTTGGATGCGGGAATGGAATGATGTTGCCTCTGGAGCCGAAAATGCCCACCGGACCTAGAGACGAGACGCACCCCGCCGGCGTGATCCGCAACGTTGCATAGATCCTCGAAGCACAGAAGCATATCGGTGAGATGCACGAAAAGACCCGGGTCGACGAAGGGATGATCGAGCCGGCTCGAAAGTGGAGCCCTTGAGGGAGGAATTGGGGGCTCATGAAGCAGTCAAGGCTCAAAAGGTTAACGGACTGTTAACGCCGCTCGCCGTGATACATAGCCGCCAACTGGCGCTCGCTCCAATCCGGCATGATCGACACTTCGACGCTGCGCACGATGAACGAGGCGGCGAAGACGGTCGACATTACGGCGATAATCGCCATCACTCCCAGAGCCATGACGAAGCGCCCCGTGTCTTGACGACTTTGCAATTGCAACTTCACCAGACTGGCCCTTACGTATAAATAATACCGGCTTGGCACGGCATTTGGTTTGACGGACAACAAGAGGCGAGTGCGTCATGACAGCACGGCTGACCGGCGCAAGAGCGGCTCCAGCTCTGCTTGCCGCTCGGCTGTCTCACCCCACATTGTTATTACGGCGCCCCGCGCTACGCGGGCTCCCGAGAGGAGGAGGCGGCCTTGACCAACGTAATCCTCTCCATCGAATTGCGCCGCTTGTGTGTGGCGCGAGCGGAGAAACCCACCCACTGGTCGTTGAGGCGTGTCTCACGACGTTGAGCGATGAGCGGACGTCAGAATTTCGATGGGAAACGCCAACCGAGGCGGAATGGCGGCGGCCGGTGCTCGTCATCGCTAAACAGTTTACGTTGCAGGTCGCCGGTTACCGCGATCATGACGTGTTTGTGCGTGACGACTGCCATTCTGCATGGGATATTTTCGAGACGCTCCATCTAACGGTGCGGCGAGATCAGTAAAATCGCGCGTGCCGCCGTCGATCCGCAAGCAGGTTTGGATTGGTCTGGAACGATAGCTCATGGGGGCAGGCGACACAAATCGCGCGTCACGACTTCAGAGTGAAGCTTCCCTCGGCACGATCGCATTCGAGGATGATACGGTTCTGGTTCCCGCCGTGGTTATCGGACACGGACTCGATCTCGATCCGCCAACGATTCAATCGCTGATGAGTAGCGGCGAACTGACGAGCCTTTGTGAGAGGGGTGAGAACGAGGATGCTGAGCGGTATCGGTTGACGTTTTTCTATAGGAGCCGCCGCTTTCAGTTGATCATCGACTCTTCCGGCAAAATCCTCCGGCGATCAGCGATTGATTTCGGGGAGCGTCCATTGCCAAATTCACTGCGCAAGCCAGGGCTCTGAAGTCGACGCGATCGCGAGACCGGGGATCGAGATTTGAGCGAGCGCCGGGCGGCAGGGATTGCAGCACGTCACCCACGCGCCGGCGACGCCTTGGGATTGCAGATCGGCGATTGCGGGCGGGCGCGAATCCATCCGGTGACATTCGGTGAAAGCCAAAGCGGCTTGGGGGCGGGGTACGGCCACGTTCCGATGAGTCCGCTTGTCATCAAAGCACCCGCGAATGGAGGGATATACCCCGACTCATTGAGAATC
>PLZT01000498.1 GCA_003152255.1 Methylocystaceae bacterium
TCGGGTGAATAAGACGGGCTAGCATGTTCGACACAGCTACTTCCATTCTCGAATGTGAATCCTGCTGCGCCGACGCCATCGCGGCGAAGATCACCGTCGCTATGTGGTTAGATGAGCCGGCCTCTTCATTTGAGCGAACCCACCTTGGAGATATGACTTACGCCATCAAGGCGTTGCAGCTGCAGCTTACGGGCCGCATTCGCGCGGACGTGGGGTTTCTTATCAACCTCACTGATGAAGACGAGGAGGCATGACCATGAACAACGTTGTTCATTTCGGGCGCCGCCACGGCCGTGCTGTCTTTTATGCCGCCCGACGCATCATGCCCGAGCAAGGCTGGAAGCGCGCCCGCTGGGTTGTCATCTGCGAATACGACGGCGCGCTCGTCGCTTGGTGGCCTGCCCCCGCAGGAAAAAAGACCGCGCACTGGCTCGCGGGCGTTCATGCCGAGCAATTCAAGAAGGGGCGCGCGCTGATGACGCGCCGCGAGTCGCAGTTCATCATCACGATCGAAGACGACACTCGTCAATATGTCTTTTGGACCGGCGAGGATTACGACGCGGCTCGCGTCGAATTTGATCAACTCGAGGGTCATGGCGTCATCCTGATCGATTTGACCGAGGCGGCTTAGGGAGGGCGTGACCATGGCGACGGATATCTCTCGCCTCGGCTTGGGCGCGCTCATTGTTCGCGCTTGGCGCATCAAGCTCGCGCGCATCGTCATGAAGCTAGCGGGCGGACTGACGACCATCGCCGAGCGTCTATTGCCGGCGGACTTGCGACGATGACCTCGCTCGTAACGCCCGGCGGCCGCCTTGATCGCCGCGCCGTCATGACCGAGGCGCATCGCCAGTTCCGGCTCATGCGGCGCTATGGCTGGAGCTTCGGCCGTTGCCTATCGTTCGCGTGGGCCAAGGCGCGGGAGCAACGGGCGAGGCTCTCTCATGGCGCCGGCGTGGCGATCGCGGCTTAAGGGAGCCCCTCGCGCGCGCGACCGAACCTCTTGCCCTGCCGAATCGCCGCGCCTATTCTTTAATCAAGCGCGCGGTTGCATAACCTGACGCCACGGACGGCCCCGACCACGGATGAACTGGCGGGGCCGTCTTTGCGTCTCAATTCATAGGCTCGGGTGCGCGAGAAACCATGTTGAGGCGTTGAGATTGTTTATGTCCTTCAGGAGGAGCAGTCTCAGTCGGCGGCTCTCACATGTGAGGAGGAAACCCATGTTGCGTAAGCTTTCTTTGATTATGGCCCTGATCTCGGCCGTTGCCTTGCCTGCGACGGACGCTCTGGCCCGTGGGCGAGGGGGCGGCGGTGGCGGCCGTGGCTATGGCGGCCACGGCCACGGCTATGGCGGGCATGTCGGGCGCGGGGTCTATGGTGGGCGCGGCGGCTACTATGGCGGGCGCGGTTATTATGGTGGTGGTGGTGGCTATTACGGCGGCTACGGCGGCTACGGCGGCTATGGCGGCTATTACGGCGGCGGATGCCCGTGGGTTTGGGTCCCCATCGTAGGCTGGGCTGCTGGGTGCTAATGAACGGACTCTCCTAAGCCGCTCCTGCATCGTCTCGCCTGCACTTTTTTGATTACGCGAATGGTTGCACAACCAGACGCCACGAAGCGGCCCGACCTCGGATGAACAGGCGGCCCGTTTTGCGTTTGGTGGAGCGTCTTGAAACGCGCTGGCGTCGTAACGACATCGAATCATGAGACGGGCAAAGATCCCGCTCATGACTTTGCCCGGCCAGCTCCCCCCGCTCGGCCGGGCTTTTCTTTTGGGGTTATCGCCCCGCCGCCGTATGCCAAGCCATGCTCGACGTGACAGTGACGCATCGGCCGCTTGCCGGCCCCGCCTTGGGATTGCAGGCCGGCGATTGTGGGCGGGATAGCAAGTGTCAGTGGCGAGCCTGAGGAACCCTGACCGCAAGGAGACACTCTGCGTAAGTGTCTAAGAGCCATTTCCTATCTGGGGTCGTTGGGGAGCCATGCGACCCGCGCAAAACCTTTCCTTCAATATGGGCAACGTCCTTCAAAAGCTGGTAGGCGACGTATTCAGGCGAATTTTCGCCCTGATGAATTACGACTGGTGCATCTGCCATCTCACAACCCCTTCCGCGCAAAACCTGGGTAATCATTCAGCCGTTTCATGTCGCATGTCATGTCGCGTGGAGACGCCGCGCCTCTCTGAAACTCATTGGAAATCAATTGTAATTGATGCAACACGACGCAACATGAAATCCGGGACTTTCGAAGCTATTTTGCTACTAAGTCTTTGATTTTTAATGGTAGCGGAGGAGGGACTCGAACCCCCGACACAAGGATTATGATTCCTCTGCTCTAGCCGACTGAGCTACTCCGCCACGGCGCCGCGCTGGGCGACGGCTCTTAAAAGCGGAACAGCTATATGCGGGCGTCTTCATCGGTGTCAAGAAGGGGCGCGTGCTCGAAAAGCGGGACCAATTGCAACATTCCCACGTCATCCCTATAGTCCCGCGCCAAATAGGCATTCGCGCGCCCGTCCGGGCGGCGCTCAGGGGAAAACATCGTCATGCTCGAAGGGCTGCGCGTCGCGTCGCAAAACTGGATCGGCCGGACCATCATGGGCCTCGTCATGGGGTTCATCGCGATTAGCTTCGCGGTTTGGGGCATCGGCGACGTTTTTCGCGGCTTCACCTCGCAGCGGCTCGTCAAGATTGGCGGCGGCGAGATCACCGTCGAGGCGTTCCGAGGCAGCTATCAAAACGAATTGCGCCGATTGCAACAGCGTTTGCGTCGCGGCATCACCAATGAGGAGGCGCGCCGCGCCGGCCTCGATCAGCAGGTGCTCGACCGGCTCATCACCGAAATGTCCTTGGATCAGCGCGCGCGCGCCCTGGGACTATCGATCAGCGAAGACGAGACGCAAAAGCTGCTCAAGGCTGAAAAGGTCTTTCAGGGCGTCTCCGGCGAGTTCGACCCCGATCGGTTCAAGCAAATCATCCACGACGCCGGTTTCACCGAACGGTCCTTCCTCGTGGATCAGAAGGGCGCCTATCTTCGCAAGGAGATCACGGACAGCGTGAGCTCGGGGCTGGAGCCGCCGCGCCTAATGCTGGAGGCGATTTACCGCTTCCGCAACGAAACCCGCGCTATCGACGCGATTCTGCTCCCGGCCTCGGCCGTCGGCCCGATCGCCGCGCCGAGCGACGAAGAGGTGAAAAAATATTTCACCGAGCGCGAATCGACCTTCCGCGCCAAGGAGTTCCGCAAATTGACGGTGCTCGCCGCGACCCCGGCCGCGCTGGCCAAGCCCGCTGAAGTCGCGGCGGATGAGGTTCGCAAATATTACGATGAGGTCAAGGCCCAGCGCTTCGGCGCGCCGGAAAAGCGCGAGGTCAGCCAGCTGGTTTTCAAGACCGAAATCGAGGCCAAGGATGCGCTGGGCCGCCTCAAGGGCGGGGCGACCTTCGACGCGCTGGCCGCCGAACGCAAGCTCGATCCAAAGGACGCGAACCTCGGGCTTGTGACGCAGGGCGATTTTGGCGACGCCAAGGTGAGCGCCGCGGTTTTCTCCTTGCCCGCCCCCGGCTTCACCGAGATCGTGGCGACGCCTTTCGGATTCGTCGTCTCGCGGGTGGCCAAAATCCAGCCGGCCGTGTTCTCCAAGACATTTGAGCAGGCGGAGGCCGAGTTGCGGGCGGAACTCGCCACGCGCAAGGCGGCTCCGACCGCGCACGGTCAGCACGACGCGATCGAGGATCAGCGCGGCGCCGGCAAGACTCTCAAGGAGGCCGGCGCGGCGGTTGGGCTGGAGGCGCGCGACATCGAAGCGGTTGACGATTCTGGACGCGACAAGGCCGGCAAGGCCGTCGCCGACCTTCCCGGCGGACCCGAACTGCTGAAAGCCGCCTTCGCCTCCGA
>PLZT01000072.1 GCA_003152255.1 Methylocystaceae bacterium
CCCAAGGATTTTCGGGTTGTCGCGTGAACGGGGTATACACTATAAATCGTAGTCCGTCCTCCTGTGAGTGGCCGAGACTTTTTGGAAGCCGTGCCGATCCGCTACGCGATCGGCTCGATGAAGAAAGCCAACGGAACGTTGGGCAGGTGGTTTTCAGAACTCGACATGAGGAGGAGTCGGTTGACGGTGTTGTCCTGAATGCCGCCGAGCGGAGCAGCGCAGGACATGCGCGCCTGCTTCAGGTCGACGCGGGCCTTCTGCATGACTTTTTGTGCCGCCGCGTGCGTCCGGGCAAATCGCGCAGCGAGATGGGCTTCCCAGTTGGGCTTGCGTTGGCGGCTGCCGAGGTTCGAAAGGTATGAAAAGGCATCGCGCATCAATGTCGCGTAGCCGGTGAAGGCGGGATTGTCGGCAAAAGACACGACGTCATCGCCGTTTTGAGCGAAGCTAAAAGTCGAACCGTTCATGCGCCGCGCGAGCTCAGGAAGTCCCATTTCCGTCTTCCGCAGCGGCTTATAGATAGCCCTGTTCAATTCCTGCCATCGATATGGATTATCGGTTACGATGCACGAGCCGGTAGCCTGCGCCAGATACATCGCCATTTCGAAATTCGGGGCGAGTGTCATCATATTCATCTGGCCGCCCTCTTCGCCGACGGGCAAATCATGCTCTTGCAGCACGGCAAGCGGGTCGCGCTCTTTCAGGACCTCAAGGCCTTTCAGCGCGTCATCGAGCTCGGCGTCACTCATCCCAGGCGAAGCCTTCAGCATTTGATGCCGCAACACGTCGTGCGGCATGGACCATATGCCTCGCTCGCAGTCTTTCCTCATAAGCTCTGTGCCGCGAGGGTCTTTGCTCGGGTCTAGAGGAAACCCGGCCGAGCGCGATTTTGCCATTTGCAGCATCTGATTGCGAAGATGCAGATCGAAAAAGCAGGGGTCCGGATAGAGATTGATAAAACCGGCATCGACGAGTGGCATCACTGCAAAGAAGAAAAAGATCGATTTTAGAATCTCGCCCCTGTAACTGCCGGGGTTTTTAACCGGACTGAATTTATCATTCATTGTTCCAGCATGAAGAAACGGGCTCTGTATGAGCAGTTCCCCAAAATAGACGGATGCGCCGAGCGCGTAATCGACGATCGCCGTCGGGTGCAAAGAGCCCGTATAGACCGCTCTTGCGCTGCCGTCCGGTTTCGGCAGGAGAGACAATATATCCGTCTCGCGCGGCCATAGACCTTCATACAGCGTGTAAATTGTGCTGATTTGCTCGTCGGTCATGTCTCGACGGACTTGAACCCAACTCTTTTGCTCGTTGAGCACCAAGACATTTGCGATGCCGTTGTAGAGCATGATATTTCGCTCGCGAATGCTGGGTTCATTCCAGCTCGGGCGCAAAGCGAGAGGCTTCGGGCTGCAACAGGCCTTGAAATGACGCCCCGACCCGCACCCGCAGATATCCCGAGGGCCAAGGGGTTCGGCCGGCGGCTCCTTCACAAGAAAGGGACGCTGTTGTTCGGTGCGGCCAAATTCATCCTGATAGTGCACGCGGCCGCTACTGAACTTCGCGTACATTTCACCGCCGAATTGGAACAGGCCGTTTTTCGGCGGCAGAAGGGTCTCTTTCAGCTCGTGCCAGGGTTCGGAGACTGTGCGTTCTGGATAAAGCCACTCTTTGCGGCCGGCCGCGATGTAGCGGCGCGCGCGCGCCTTCAGGATGAAGTTGACGCGTGTCACCTCGCGGGTTGTGAGTTTGCGCGTTCGCATAAGCGCGTCGGTTCGAACCATCGAATTTTGGTAGTTTCGCGCGAAGGTACGCTTGATGAGCGGGCTGGTTGAGGGATCGCGCGCGTATTCAAGGTTCGTCAAAATCAGGCAGAAATCGCGGTTGAGCGGAAAGAGTGTTTGGGATGCTCTCAGGGCAATTCCTGGATCGAGCGGATACGCGCATATGCCGGCGTCTGGAGGGGCCGCATGATTGTAAATCGTGATCGGGTGGTCACTAACAACGAATTTGACGTCCGAGTCTTCGGCCGAGACAATCTCACGGATGCCCCCTGCCCAGATCGTGGAGTGCATCATGCGGATGCCCTGCATTTCGAGCATGAGTTCGTTTTGCGTCAGCGAGGGGTATTGCGTCCGGAGCCAGTCGAGACCTTTGGGAGTGCGGATTTTCTGGATGTCGATGTACTCGAACAGAGTCTGGAAATGATGCATCCACTGTTCGACGTCAGAGCCAATATAGGCGCGGACGGCAGCCGATCCTCGGGTATCGATGTCGCCAAAAAGCCGGCGTTCGATCTCGTCGTTGATGGACGTGCCGAAGAACGTCGAATACAAATCCATCTGCCGAAAGGCGCGCGATGTCGGCGCAGGGAACAGGGCACGTTCCGTAATCACCCGGCCATCGTTCAACGTTTTCTGGGGAGGCGTCAGATCGAGGTAAGCAAGCGTGTTTTTGCCATCCTCGAAAAACCCTTCTTGGTACCATTGAGCAACGTAATGATTGTTTCGTGTTATCGACATCGCGCTATCTTATAGTAGGCGGTTGCCACCTTCTCGACGATTGTCGGATTGCCGCCGCCGACGCCGGTACGATTGCCCCAGTCTTTTACGAGATCGGAAATGTCCATGGCTGTGTGCGCTCAACTATTTCCGGATTCGATCCGGAGCCGCCCGCCTTCGTCGACCCAGAGTTTGCATTTCAAATCGCAAAAAGGGCTTTCCAGAGTCGTGGCCCGGATTGTGATGATATCTCATTCGCTCATTTGTTGTCCAAGATCGTCGTGCGGTGTATCGACGAATCGCACCGTTCCGGTTGCGAGCCGACTCGACTCCCGGTCCAACGCAACGCGTAAATCCTCGCCCGCGTCTGATTTGCTTGCCGCCGCCTCCGCAAGCTCCCCTGCCCTACGCCCGACGTCATCGAATTCCGCGATTTGTGCCGCGATCGCTTCATTGACCTGGACCGCCGGATCGTCCGCCCGCGCGACTTCCGCCGCCGGTCCACCACCGAACGAATTGTCGTTGACCGAAGCCGACGACGCGGGCGGCGCCGACGCCCCGGCTTCCTCTGGCCCAACAATGGTCGCCACCACAGGTTCAGCGGCGGCCGTGGCCACATCTGGCGCGGCGTTTTGTGCGAGCGCCGCCCCCTGTTCAGCGCGGTCATTATTTAACGCCTGACGCGCGGCCATAATTTCAGCCCGCAGCTTTTGCGTCAGCGCTTCCACGCCGCCCCGCTTTATCCAGGCTAAGAGCCCGCCTCGACGCGGGCGGAGATCGCCAAACCACTCCGGCGTTTGCCGCAGCTCACTACAAAGGCGGGCAATCTCTTGATTGCTCGCATGATTCATCGCGAGGAGGAACGCCGCTTCGAAGTGCTTGGTATCCACAAAGATCACCGATGCCGCTTTTAAAACTCTCGCGCGCGAAGACTCATGTTTCGATGTTGCCGGGTCTTGCAGCGCCGGGTTTTCCCGTGACGCCTCGATCGACGCCGCCACCGCTTGCGGCTGCGCTGTCACTCCCGCCGCCGGCACGCTCACCGTCGGAATGTGCAAATGAGATTTGAACGCGTTGGTAGCCGCTGTCCGAGCCTTGAAGGCTCTTTCCGTGAAAAAATGCGCCTTATCCAGCACGGC
>PLZT01000402.1 GCA_003152255.1 Methylocystaceae bacterium
GACGAGCTAAAACGCGCGCCGACGCCGCGCGGGCGCGTGCTGGCGATCGGAGACGGGGCCGATACGGACCTTCGCGGCGCCGGCGCGGCGGGCCTCGATTGCCTGTTCATTACGCGGGGCGTGCATCGCGAAGAGCTCTATCGGCAGGGCGAGGAACTCGACCGCCGCGCGCTGGCGCGGTTGCTCGCCCGCGCAAAAACCAAACCCATGGCTTTGGCTCGCGAAGTTGTGTGGTAATAAGGAAACGCGAAAAAGCGCCCGTCCTGATCGAACCCCTCGGTGAAGTCCATGTCCACGCCGTTCAAAATCTATTATTTCGAGGATCTGAGCGTCGGCATGCGCGAGACCTTGATGAAGGCCGTGATGGACGACGATGTGATCGCCTTCGCCGATCTTTCCGGCGACCGCAATCCGATCCACCTCTCCGATCATTTCGCTAGCAAGACGCGCTTTGGCGAGCGCATCGTGCATGGCCTTTATACGGCCTCGTTGATTTCGACCGTGATCGGCATGTATTTGCCGGGACCGGGCGCGGTCTATCTCTCGCAAACGCTGAATTTTCGCGCTCCCGTAAAAATCGGCGACGTGATCAACGTCATCGTCGAGGTGGTCGAATTGGTCGAGAAGGGCCGCCGCGCCAAACTGAAATGCGAATGCCTCGTCGACGGCAAGGTGGTGCTCGACGGCGAGGCGATGGTGATGGTGCCGAGCCGCGAGCAGGCCATTCGCATAGCCGCCGCCGCCTCGGCCTGACGCAGGACGGGACGGCGCTTCCTCGAGCATGTTTCTCGCCGCCTTTTCCCGGAAGCAGCCTTGCCTGACGCCGCGCATCCCTTCATCGACGCCCGCGACCCCACCGCTCCGCCGCCCGGACTCGCGGGCGCCGTCGTGGCGCTGGGCAATTTCGACGGGCTGCATCGCGGCCATAGGGGCGTCATCGCCAGAGCCGAGGCCCTTGCGCGCGCCTTGCAAAAGCCCTGCGCCGTGTTGACGTTCGAGCCGCACCCCGCCGATTTTTTCGCCGGCCATTCGGTCATCTTCCGCCTCACGCCGCCCGCCGCCAAGGCCGCCCTGCTGGCCCGCCTTGGCCTCAACGGCATGATAACGCTCACTTTCGACGCTCGCTTCGCGGCGCTGACGGCGGCGGATTTCACTGGCGACATATTGGCGCGGCGGCTCGGCGTGTCGGCGGTCGTGGCCGGCTATGATTTCCGCTTCGGCGCCGCGCGCCAGGGCGACGCCGATTTTCTGCGGGCCGAGGGCGCTCGCCTCGGCTTTGGCGTCGAGATCGTCGAGCGGATCGTCAAGGACGAGGCCGGCAGTCTCGACGCCGTCTCCTCCACCGCGACCCGAGAGGCCCTGGAGCGCGGCGACTTGGCGCTCGCCAACAGCCTGCTCGGACGCCCCTATTTCATCGAGGGCGAGGTCATCCACGGCGAAAAACGGGGGCGCGACCTTGGTTTCCCGACCGCCAATATCGCGCTCGACCCGTCCAACCGGCTGCGTCATGGCGTTTACGCCGTGACGCTGGAGGCGCGCGGCGTCGTGCATGGCGGGGTCGCGAGCTTTGGCCGCCGCCCGACCTTCGATAATGGCCCGCCGCTGCTGGAAGTCTTCGTGTTCGATTTTTCCGGCGACCTTTATGGCGAGATGGTCGAAGTCGCCTTTCATGGTTTTCTTCGCGGCGAGGAGAAATTCGGGTCCATTGACGCGCTGATCGCGCAAATGAACGCGGACGCCGCCGCCGCGCGCGAGATTTTTTTGGCGCGCGAATAACGCCGCCGGGCAAGCGGTCCGCGATCTCCGCCGCTCGTTGCCCAGCCGAGTTTAATGCATATATATCGCCTGGGCGGCGTGCGCCGCGGAGAAATGTGATGACCAAGGATAACCCGGACCGGGTCGAGACCCCGAGGGGCCGCGTCGAAATTCTTCCTCCAGAGGATGACCAATCCTCCTCGGGGCAGTTTTCCTATTCGACCGGTCATGCAACGATCAAGATCGTAAAACTCGGTCCTTTCGCCAGCGTGTTGCTCGCCCTGGCGGTCGGCGTCGTGCTGCTGTGCGGGTTTGTTTTCCTGAGCGGCGCGCTGTTGTTCCTCTTGCCCATCGTCGGCTTGCTCGCGGCGGGGGCAGCCCTGTCGGGCTTTTTGGGCAACCCTTTTCGGCGGCTGCGCTAGAGTAAGTTCCGCGAAAGTTGACGGACTTTCGCGACCAGAACCTGCTCCAACAGTTTGATTTTGCGCGATTTCTTATCGCTCGGATGATTCCATCCGAGTGGAAAGTGCGCTGACCGGAGCGCGAATATCCCTCTTTTCGTCCTAATCCCGGCCTGCTAAGGCTGAAGGATGACGTTCCGCGCCTCCATCCGAATTACTGGCCCGGCCCGCGCTCGCAGCTAAACGCTCGCGCGGGGTCCGGGTTTTCGCGCCGCCACGGCGCCTCCTCGCCCGTCCTTCCTGACACGCGCCAGACGGCCAGCGCCGCGCGCGGCAATAGCTTGGTTTCACAGATGAGCGACTCCCCTAAGACGCCGGCCGACTATTCGGCGACTCTCTATCTGCCCGTGACGGATTTTCCGATGCGCGCGGGGCTCCCCCAGGCCGAGCCCAAAGTCCTCGCGCGCTGGGAGGAAATCGGACTGACCCAGAAGCTGCGCGAGGTCGCCGCCGGACGCCCGAAATTCGTGCTGCACGACGGGCCGCCCTATGCCAATGGCAATATTCACATCGGCCATGCGTTGAATAAAATCCTCAAGGACGTGGTGACCCGCAGCCAGCGAATGCTCGGCAAGGACTGCGCCTATGTGCCGGGCTGGGACTGCCACGGACTGCCGATCGAATGGAAGATCGAGGAAGAGAATTACCGCGCCAAGGGGCTCAAAAAACCGGATTTTTCCGATCCCGCCGCGATGATCGCGTTCCGCCGGGAATGCCGCGCCTATGCCGAAAAGTGGCTCGCGGTGCAGCGCGAGGAGTTCAAGCGGCTCGGCGTCGCGGGAGAGTGGGAGCGTCCCTATTCGACCATGGCCTTCGAGGCCGAGTCGCGGATCGCCGCCGAAATCATGAAATTCGCGGCGAATGGGCTGCTGTATCGCGGCTCCAAGCCGGTGAT
>PLZT01000310.1 GCA_003152255.1 Methylocystaceae bacterium
GCTGGCCAATATCTCGCGGAAGACGTGGAACCACGATGCCCGCTGGTCGCAGAGCGTCTCCAGCCTGATCGTGCAGATTTTACATGACGCCGTTAGCGTGAGCGGGCGTGCGTCCATTGGTGGAAGTGGCGTGCTCAAAGCTCGTCCTCCGAAGATGGCCGCGAACGCATGCGCAATCTTCGCGCCATGAGAATGGGCAATCGAATTTATGCAAAAGAGCGATTCAGGATGAAGCTTAGCGTGCGTTTCTCCCACGAATGTACGCCCACGTTCGCCTGCGTACGCAAGTGAATATTTCCATTTCGAATTTGCCACGACGACTCGGACCTTCAGGGGCCTTGCTCAATCGACGGGCGGCGCATATGGCGGAACCGCGCGGAGGGAGTGGGAGAGCTTGACCAGTGGTCATACCAGGTGAGAAAATTTGGTACCGCGCCGCTGTTCGCGGCGCGCGACGCTTCACCGAAATCCAAAAGGATTTTCCCGGCGCGATTTTCCAAGGGGCCTGGCGATGTGGTTTCATGGCTTAAGGGGCTCGTCCATTGTGGCGGCGTTCGCCCTTGCAACTGGTCAGGCTCAAGCGGACGATGTGTTATATAAGCGCGAAGCCCTTTGGAGGATCGTAAGCACGCAATGCGTTCCAGCGAGCCGAGCCGGAATTCCTCCGAGCCCCTGCCTCACCTTGAATAACGACGATGAAGCCGGATTCGTCGTCCTGAAGGATAGGGTTGGCGTGGCTCAAGTGCTCGTTATTCCAACAAAACAAATATCAGGCATTGAAAGCCCGGATAGCCGCAAGGTTTCGGCCATGAAATATTGGTCGGCGGCTTGGAACGCCAGATTGTATCTGTTCGGTTACCTGCAACGGGAAATCGCGCGAGACGAGGTGAGCCTGGCCGTGAATTCGCAACACGACCGAAGCCAAGATCAACTGCATATCCACGTCGATTGCATTAAGCCGCAAGTTCGAGATCTGCTTCGGAAACATGTCGACGAGATCGGCTACTCCTGGGGCTTGCTGCCGTTTGAGGTCGACGGAAAAAAATACAACGCGCGCCGGCTCGATGATCCGGACCTTAGTCGGACAAATCCAATCGCCTTAATTTCCGATGAGTTGCCCGACGCGGCCTCCGACATGGGGGCGGAAACAATTTTTGTGACCGGAGCTAAATTTGGCGATGGCAAGGACGGGTTCATATTGCTTGAGGATAGAGCGGGCCGGGCGCCGCTGGACAATGCCCATGGCGAAGATCTTCAAGATCACACGTGCGGCGTCGTTCACTGAGCGGTTGCGTGACCCGTTCATGCACCAGCGAATGGGATCGGGATGTTTGACATAGCGGAGACGCCGAGACACAGGATTTTTGAGGGAGTCGGCGGAGCGGGCGCCTGTCCGGGGCATTCCGCGCGCTTCGCCCGCCAACTTCCGCTGTTCGCGATTTTGGCGCGCTATTTCAACTGATCCGCCACCTTGTCGATGCCGGCCTTGGCGCAGGCCTCGTCCTTGTCACCGCCGGGGGCCCCGGAGACGCCGACCGCGCCGATCACCGCGTCGCCGACCTTGATCGGCAATGCGCCTTGAGCCGCGATCACTCCGGAAAGATGCACGGCGCCGGTCGTCGGATTGTCCTTGACGCGCTGTGCGAATTCGCCGGAGGGGACGCGAAATGTGCGCGCGGTATAGGCCTTGCGCTGGCTGTTCTCGAAGGTATGCGGCGCGGAGCCGTCGCCGCGAACGGCGACAAGCGTCTCTCCTTCCAGCCCGACGACGGTCACCGACACATGGTGGCCTTGCTGCGCGCACGTCTCATAGGCGGTTTGCGCGATCGCCAGCGCGAGCGGGGCTGATAACAGCTTTTGCGTCAAAAGCTCCGCCGCCGCGGGCGTGGCCAAGAAGCAAAGGAGGGCGAGGGCGTGGCCTAGCAGGGAGGGGGACATCGTGTACATGGGCTTCCAATGCATGGTGAGAGTTTCCCGCGCGCATTATGGCATATAGGCTATAAGATAGATAGATAAAAGCTTCGAGGCCGTAATCTCTATCGACTTCCTCTCTCCACAAGCCGCACGCGGCCGTGAAGTTTTTCACCTTTCGGAATTATATTCCATTATATCAGCGCATTGTAGATGAAACTTCGGCCATGAGCCTTGTAGGCGTCGGCGTAAGAAAGAATTTGGCAGCGCCTCTTGACGGCGAGGCTTCCTAGCGCCTAAATCTGTCTTAAATGATAGGAATAATTCAATGAACGCCGAACCCATCACGCAAAACGCCGACGCGCCGATCAAGCCCCGACGGTCCTCGCCCGATCAACTGGCGGCGACCGTCGCCGAACGGCTTAAGCGGCTTATCGCCGGCGAAGGCCGGTCTTTTGAGCGGCTGGCGGAGCGGAGCGGGATCGATGCGGACGAATTGTCGCGCATCAAGGCCGGCGTCGCGGCGCCGACGCTTGGTCATCTGTGGCGTATCGCGAATGCGCTGGGCGTTCCGTTCGGCAGTCTTGTCGCGTCGAAGGAGCGGCGCGGAGTTCTCGTCATCCGCAGGAACGAGCCGCAGATCATCGGCTCCGCCGATCGGCATTTTCTGTCCCGGCCCTTGTTTCCCTTTGACGGCCAGCGACCGGTCGAATTCTACCATGTGGTCGTCGGGCCGAGCCATATCGAGCGGGCCGAGGCCCATGCTCCCGGGACGAAGGAGAACATTGTCGTCGCCCGAGGCTCCATGGAGATCATCGTCGGAAAGGAGCCGGCCGTGCAATTGGACGAAGGGGACGCGGTGGACTTCCTCGCCGATGTCCCGCACAGCTATCGCAATCTCGGAGTCGTTCCAGCCGTGCTTTATCTTGTCATGTCGTACGAATCGCCGGCTTCGGGCGAAGGGGCGGCGTGAGCGGCGCGGTGACATAACCTTCCCAAAGTTTACCGATTTTATATAGGTCTATATATCTCCTATACAAAGTTTGGCCCAAATATTGGTAGATTTTTCTACCTCAAAATGCTTGCGCCTTCGGTTGGACGGTTGTAACCATCCGTCTGCCGCAAGAACTTGTTTGCGACGAAATCCCAATAGTGGCCCTCCGACGGCTCGGCTGTCGTGCGCGCGAACAGCGCGTTTCGTCGCCTCTTCGAGGAAAAACCAATGACCGCTGAACCTGAAGTCCGCCGCACGCTAAGCGAATCGGCGGCGCGCCAACTCGCCAATGCGACGAAGACACGGCCGCAATGGTCGGGCATCACGCCGCGCTGGCTGGTGTCGTTCTTGCCCTGGGTCCCCGTCGAGGCGGGCATATATCGTCTTAACCGCGTCAAGGAGGACTCGGCGCTCACCGACGCCGACGTGCAATGCAGCCCGGCGCGCGACCGCGACGCGGACCTGCCCGAGACCTTCGTCGATTACGAGGACGCGCCGCGCGAATATTCGATGAACGCGGTCACCACCGTGCTCGACGTGCAGACGCGCGTGTCCGATCTTTATAATCACCCCTACGATCAAATTCAGGAACAGGTGCGGCTGCTCACCGAAAAGGTGAAGGAGCGGCAGGAAGCCGAACTGATCAACAACGCGGAATATGGCTTTCTCGCCAACGCCCACAAGTCGATGCGGATCAAATCCCGCACCGGCGCGCCGACGCCGGACGATCTCGACGAACTGATCTCCAAGGTGTGGAAGGAGCCGGCGTTTTTTCTGGCGCATCCGCGCGCCATCGCGGCCTTCGGGCGCGAATGCACGCGCCGCGGCGTGCCGCCGCCGACCGTGACGCTGTTCGGCTCGCCGTTCATCACCTGGCGCGGTCTGCCGCTGGTGCCGAGCGACAAGCTCTACGTCAACGACAAGGGCAAGACCAACATTCTGCTGCTGCGCACGGGCGAGAAGAAGCAGGGCGTTGTCGGCCTGTTCCAGCCGGGCGTTCCCGGCGAGGTGGCGCCCAGCCTGTCGGTGCGCTTCATGGGCATCAACCGCAAGGCGATCGCCTCTTATCTGATCTCGCTCTACTGTTCGGCGGCGGTGCTGACGCATGACGCGCTTGGCGTGCTGGAGGATGTCGATGTCGGCAAATTCCACAAATACGACGACAAATACGTCTGAAGACAAGACTTGAACTCAAGACTTGAAGCCAAGACTTGAAGACTGTCCTTGACCCGGCGGCTTCACGCCGCCGGTCGACCATTTGAAGGAGGCGCCGGCATGTCCCCCACGCGGATCGCTCCCACGCTCGCGGATTCGCCCGTCGATGGCGCGCCCGCGCAAGATGTTGCCCATCACGCGCCGGCGCCTTTCGACCCCCAGATGATCGCGGGTCTGGCCAACGCTTTCTTTCAGGCGCCGCCGGCTTCGCTGGCGTCGGCGCCGGTTCCGTTCGGTCTTCCGGTCGCGACGCCCAATCTTCCCGACGCGCCGGCGCCGTCCGTCGTCACCACGGCCGCGCCCTTCGCGCCGGCGCGGGCGCAGCTCGGCCCGCCCGACATTCCGCCGACGACCATTCCCTCGGTCGTGCCGACGCCCAACATTCCGGCGCCGAGCGCCCCGACGACGCTGCAATCCTCGACGCGCCCGCTCGGCCTCGCCGACGTGCCGCAGCCGGGCGCCTCGGCGGGCGGCGCGAGCCCTTCGGCCGCGCCGACCGATATTGATTACAGCGCGATCCCGCGTCTGCTGGCGGGCGACTTGGCTCTGGTTCCGCCGTCCCGCGCGGGCGCGCCGGGCTTTGGCGAGACGGGTCTTGGCGAGGGAGCCGCCGCCGTTCCCGGCGGATCGGCGCCCGCGCAAATCGACAATCTCTATTTTCTGCGTGACCGCGCGCCATTGGGCGCGCCGGGAGCGCCGCCGGCTTCTCCGGCCCCTTCTCCGCCGCGGGTCGTCGATCCCGTCCATTCGGGGCAGGGGTCGCCGGAGGATTTCGTGATCGCCGGCCCTTCGGAGGCCGATCCGCACCGCTTTTCCGACGCCGCCGCGCTGGCGACGCCGCCGGCGCCGGCGCCCATGCCGAACGATTACGAGAGCAACGCCTCGCCCGGCGCGGCCGGGCCGGCGGCCAGCGACGCGCTCTATTTCGTCGGCCACTCCGGCGGACATCCGGGCCTTGCCGCGACGGCGCCGGCGCAAGCGAAGGAAGAGCCGCAAGGCTACGAACCTCAGCTCCTCGCCAGTTCGGACGCCGCTCGCGAACCTTTCGATCCCTATCGCGTCAAGCGCGACTTCCCGATCCTGCGCCAGCAGGTGCATGGCAAGCCATTGATCTGGCTCGACAACGCCGCGACGACGCAGAAGCTGCAAGCCGTCATCGACCGTCTGTCGCATTTCTACGAATATGAGAATTCCAACATTCACCGCGCCGCCCACGCGCTGGCGGCGCGCGCGACCGACGCCTATGAAGCCGCGCGCGAAAAAGTTCGCCGCTTCCTGAAGGCGCCGTCGGTCAAGGACATCATCTTCGTTCGCGGAACCACCGAGGGCATTAATTTCGTCGCCCAGGCCTGGGGACGCCGCAATGTGCGAAAGGGCGACGAAATCGTGATCTCCTGGCTGGAGCATCACGCCAATATCGTGCCCTGGCAGATGCTGTGCGCCGAAACCGGCGCCAGGCTGCGCGTCGCGCCGGTCGACGATCGCGGCCAGATCATTCTCGAGGAATATGAAAAACTACTCAATCCGAAGACCCGCATCGTCTCGGTCACGCAGGTCTCCAACGCGCTCGGCACGGTGACGCCGGTCCGCGAAATGACGGCGATCGCGCATCGCCATGGCGCGCGCGTGCTCGTCGACGGCGCGCAGTCGGTCTCGCATATGGCGGTTGATGTGCAATCGATCGATTGCGACTTCTTCGTCTTCTCCGGCCACAAGGTGTTCGGCCCGATCGGCATCGGCGTCGTTTACGGCAAGCAGGAAGTTCTCGAACACATGGCGCCCTGGCAGGGCGGCGGCAATATGATCGCCGACGTGACCTTCGAGAAGACGATCTATCAGGGGCCGCCCGAGCGCTTCGAGGCCGGCACCGGCAATATCGCCGACGCCGTGGGACTCGGCGCGGCGCTGGACTATGTCGAGCAGATCGGCATGGAGGTCATCGCGCGCTACGAGCATGATCTGCTGGTCTATGCGATGGAGAAGATGCGGCTCGTGCCGGGCCTGACCTTCATCGGCACGGCGGCGGAGAAGGCCTCGGTGCTGTCCTTCGTGCTCGCCGGACACGAGACGTTGGACGTCGGCAAGGCGCTCGACCGTGAGGGGATAGCCGTGCGCGCCGGCCATCATTGCGCCCAGCCGATCCTGCGCCGCTTCGGCCTCGAGGCCACCGTCCGCCCATCGCTGGCCTTCTACAACACATGCGCCGACGTCGACGCATTGGTCGCCGCGCTGCTCAGATTGCAGGGCTCGCGCCCGAACGCCATCTGAAGCGTCGAGCAATGCGAGCGACCGCCTAATCTCATATCTATTTGATCATTTAATCTATCGCTTTAATTGACTATGTGTCTTCGACGCGATAATTCTGTCACGCCATGGTTTTTAGAGAAAGACGCGGAGCGTGCTGACCAAGAAAGGCAAATATGGCCTGAAGGCGATGGTGCATCTCGCGCAATTTTCGCCGGGGCGTCCCGTTCCCGTCACGGAAATCGCTTCAACGCAACAAATTCCCAAGAAATTTCTCGACGCGATCCTGTCCGAATTGCGCAACGCGGGCTTCGTGAATTCCAAAATGGGCAAGGGCGGCGGTTACATGCTCGCGCGCACGGCCAGCCAGATCAGCGTCGGCGAAATCATTCGAGTCATCGACGGCCCGCTGGCGCCTTTGCCCTGTGCGAGCAAGACGCGTTATCAGCGATGCGACGATTGCCTGGACGAGACGAAATGCGCCGTCCGACTGGTTATGCTCGACGCGCAACGCGCGCTTTCGCAAGTGCTCGACGGTTGCACGCTGGCGCAAATGCGCATGATGGCGGGAGCCGATCTCGAGCTTGTGAACTACGACATATAGGATCGTTGACGGCTTCGTCTCTTATCACTTGGGGTTCAGCCAATAGCTTCGCGGAGGGTTCGTCGCGCCGGCAGCGGTCGTCTCGAGCGAGCCTTCGCCGATAATTCGCACGACGACATCTTCGTCGCCCGCGCCGTCCTGATGACCCCCTTCGTCGAATGCGGGGCATGTGGGATTCGATCTCCGCGAGTTCTGAAGTCTCGCCTTCCGTTTCGTTGCCGGATTGGCGCGGGCGAAGAGGGCTCGGGGGTGCCGAAGTCGTGCTTTCAATACATCATTCCAATAATCTGAATTGACTTATATCGACACACGCTGGCGAGCCAAGCGACGCCCGCTGTGGCGAGAATGTCACACCCTTCAGAAAAGCTTCACGAAATGTCCAATTATCCAGCCGTAAGGTTTTTTCGCGCTTGACCATGCCATTAAATCCTACCAAGTTGATGGAGTTAATAACCGATGTGCGCGCGGCGCGCGTCGGACGACAAAAGCGAGCGGCCAAACACTTCCGCGATCGGGAAAGAGTTGGGGCCGCGTCTACGTGCTAGGGAGCGAGAATATGCGTCCGCGGACCAAGTTATTTCGTAATCGGCTGCTATCGAGCGTGAAAATAGCGCCGATCGCCATGCTTGGCGGACTCGCTCTCGGCGCTTTCCCGCTGGCGCCTGGACATGCGGAAGATGCGAAGGTCGAAGACGTTATCGTTTCTGGCAGCGGCGCCGACAATCCCAACAAACTAACCCGAGACGAAACTCGCGTGCTAGTGAACACGCCGAGATCGGGCGGCGTCGTCAACGGCGAAAAGGCGCAGGAAGAACATCTCGAACGCCTCTCAGATTTCACCCAATTGGTGCCGAACTACCAGCCCAACATCGGAAATCCGCGCACGTCGAAACCCGCCATTCGCGGACTCGGCGCCGGCGCCGGCACGGGCGACGGATCGGAATCCGACACCGGCTTTATCGTCGACAATGTGTTTTACAAGCACATCGGCTTCCAATGGGCCGACTTCGTCGATCTCCAATCGTTCGAATTGGCGTTGGGGCCGCAAGGCACCACGGGCGGCAAGAACACGACCGTCGGCGATGTGATCATCAAGACGCAATTGCCATCGTTCGAGCGCAAGGCGACGGTTGAGACCACTTTCGCCAATTACAGCCACATAATCGAAAAGCTGAATGTCACCGGGCCGATCGTCGACGATAAGCTCGCCTATCGCGTGGCGTTTTATCTCGACAAGGGAGACGGCTGGATTAACGACGCGGTCACGGGCGCGGGTCTGCTCAACAACAACCGATGGGGCGCGCGCGGGCAGTTGCTCTATACCGGCGACGAGATCACCGACCGCGTGATCTTCAATTTCGGCACATCGCACGAAACCAACAACAGCACGTCAGGCGTCTTCGGCAACTCTTTTCTTTTGTATGCCAATGGCACGATGGCGGCGACCTACGCGGCGACGCTGCAGAAGCGTCTGGGCCTGCCGCTGCTCAGCATCGACCCCTATACTCAGCTTTTGACCCACACCGGAACGCTCGACGAGCGCCAACAGGAGATTTCGAACGAATTGAACTGGCAAATCGGCGAGAACACGCTCACGTCGATTTCTGCCTTCGGCTCCTATATACTGCATCCCCGCAACTCGCTGGGCAGCGAAGAAACCGCGACTCTCGACAGCCACGTCAACACCTATGCCAATCAATATTCGCAGGAGTTTCGTTTCGCGTCCCCGAAGGATCAAAAGCTCGAGTGGATCGGCGGAGTTTTCCTCTTTTACGACGACATCATGTCCTATAACCAGCAACAGTACGGGCCGAACTCCACGCAATGGTACGCCGCCAGCGGGACGCCCGCCGCATTGCTCAATCCCATGCTGCTCAATGGCGTCAACTATAATCAATCGGGCAAGGAAAGGGACTTCACCCTCGCCGGCTACGGTCAGGCGACCTATCATGTCGACGAGAAGCTGGCTCTGACGCTCGGTCTGCGCAATAGCTACGAGGTCAAGGAAGGCTCGGATGTCGGCTGGATCGGCGACTACAGCACCGGGTTCACGCCGCAGCAGGTCACGGCCGCGGTCGCCGGCGCCAACGGCAATGTCGCCTATTTCGACACCGGCGGCCAAAGCACGTCGCGCAACATGTTGACGGGTCTGTTCAACCCCTCGTACAAATATAACGACAACATCCTGCTCTATACCCTGGTCGGTCGCGGCGAAAAAGCCGGCGCGGTGAACGTCAGCGCTCTGCCGATTTTCAATAGCGCCAGCCAGTTCCAAGGGTTCCAGCCGGTCATCACCAAGGCGGAATATAGCTGGGACTATGAAATCGGAGCCAAGACCAGCTGGCTGGACGAGAAGCTCATCTTCACCAGCAATTTTTATTGGACCGATATCTTCAACTTTCAGGCCAATATCGTCAACTCCAGCTACACTCAAGCCAACGGAACGCCTCTAGCCACGACCTATCTGGGCACCGTACCGCATGTTCGGTTGCGCGGCTGGGAGTTCGCCGGACGCTATAGCCCGATCGAAAACCTGTGGCTAACATTCAACGGCGCCTATACCGACGCCCGCTATATCGACTATCCCGACGCGGCGGTTCCCAACGACTGGAACTGGACGACGAATGTCGCGACGCCGCTCGGGGTCGTCTCGCATCCGTTGACCCTTTCCCTCTCGAACACGCGCTTCACCGGACTGCCGAAATGGTCGTTCAACGTTGGCGCCAATTACGAGCATAAGGTCGGCAAGGTGCTCGAAAGCGTCGGCGGATTTTGGGGCGATCAGTCCTACACCGCCTACGGCTATTGGAACCTCGCTTTTTGGGACAGAATCCAGTTCACAAATCCCTGGTCCATGATCCAATATTGGCAGCCGCCTTACACCATCGTGAATGCCGGCGTTGGTCTGCGCACCGACGACAAGCGCTATTCGCTGGAACTTTGGGTGAAAAACCTGTTCGACACGCGCTATATCGCGCCGAACGGAACTTGGACGCAAGGCACCGCCACCGCGCCGGCCTCCTACACCATTCAGGCGCAACCGCGCTACTTCGGCCTTACCTTCCGCGCGCAACTCGACGGCGAGACATTCACTGGCTCGAAAGGCGGCGGGGCGGATCTTCCGAACACGAAATCGCCTTCTCCGGCGCGACAACTCCCGTGGACCGGCATTTATGCGGGCCTCAACATCGGCTATGGCTGGGGCGAGCCCTATGGTTTGAACGGCGCCATCGGCGGCGGTCAGGTCGGCTACCTCTACCAGTTTTCGCCGCTGTTCGTCGCGGGCGTCGAGGCCGACATCGAGGGCACGGGCGTCTCCACCAATGGCCACGGCTATGCACAACCGGGACGTTCGCTCGATTATGACGTCTCGTTCCGGGGACGCGTCGGCATAACGCCTGTCGATCCCAGACTGCTCATCTACGCCACCGGAGGCGCAGCGAACGCGGAAGTGCGCTACCAGAACGCCAGCATCAACACCAACCGCCCCGGCTGGATCGCCGGCGCCGGCGTGGAGTGGCTCGTGACGCCCGCCTGGTCGGTGAAGGTGGAATATCTTCGCACCGATATCGCCAGCGACGATCTGGGAGCCTGGCCTTACGCGAAACTCGGCAAAACCCAGTTCAATGCGATTCGCCCCGGAGTGAATTATCATTTCGATATCTTCCCGCCGGCCCCCGTGCTGGCGAGGCAGTGAAATCATCGTCGCTTTCCCTGGAGACGGGAGACGCCGCGACGCGATATTGTCGCGGCGCTCCCTGCTAAACTCTACAGAGCGACTATTTGGCGCGTCGTGGCGGCGGGTTCGAGGAGACGCCCTCGGGCCCGCCTTTCCATGAAATGCCCCCTATCGCGCGCCCGAACGGCGACGCCCGTGGAAAATCACGAAGGCCCTATTTATCTATTGTGTCTATCGGA
>PLZT01000511.1 GCA_003152255.1 Methylocystaceae bacterium
ACGGCGTTGGCGGCTATTATGGGAGTCATGATGAGATTACCTCGTTATTCGAATGGCGGTTCCTCGCCTTGGGGCTTTTGGGCTCCATACCAAACGAGTGCTTTTGCTTCGATGCCCCTAATCCACGCATTTTTCTCATCGGTGTAGGCATGGGAATCGTTGGGGTATGGGAATGCCGAGCTTCCGCGCCTTTTCGGCAATGTTGTCCTGAATCCCTGCTCCGGGGAAAACGACGAACCCGATAGGCAGCAGGTTGAGCATCTGGTCGTTGCGCTTGAACGCCGCCGCCCTGGTGTGCTTGGTCCAGTCGGGATTGAAGGCCATCTGGGGAACTATTTTGCGATGTCCGCAAATGGCGCCCAGCTGCCGCCTGAGAATGCGTTTGTAGCGGCGGCAATTTCGGGTTCAGCCGACCCGTTAAAACGAAGCGCCCGTGACGCAATTACCCCAAAGCGGTCATTGGGTTTTCCATTAACGCCGCCCGTCGCCACTTTCGTGAGACAGGCTGCCAAGGCAAAAGCGGCGCATACCTCAACGGATTCAGCAACCGCACCACGGTTTCAAGTTTTAGAATGACGCGGCTCAATACGAAACGAGTGCATTGCGGCAACATTAAATTGCTGTAACGTTAATAAAACGTCATAAAAATAAAATGGAAATGCGTTACAACCGTTCTCAAAAGAAACTGCGGGAGGAAGCATTATGATTACCTTAAAACAATGCACTGAATTGATAGGGATTGCGCCGAACGAGCTGGATATATGCGCCGCCCCGTCCGCCAGACATAGATCACTGCTTGAAAGCTATCTGTTTAATCTTAAGCGGGGCGAGAAGGCCGTTTGCAGCATGATCATCGGTGATTTTTGGCGGTTGAGGGAACTTGGCGCGCCGGAACGGGCTGCGGACGCGCTGCTTGTCCTGCGGCTGTTTCTTTCCGAGCACCCCAACGGCCAATCTGCTGGTTGATCCGTAAAACCGTTGTCCAGGCACGACCCTCGAAGGCCCGCGGCAAATGGTTTAGCTACAGCGGGCGCGGCTATCGAAAGGTGAACAATCATGACACCCGAAGCTATTGACCTCAACAAGAATCCGGTCTTGGGGATGCTGATGAATACTCAGGCATTTAATACCAAAATCGNNTGTCGTTGGAGGATGACGCGGCGGGTGATGCCGGGCTCGGGGATTAAACGGAAGCTGGCTCACGTTATTGTTGTGCTTAAATCCGCAAAGCGGCCCGCCGTAATTCAGGCCGGGCCGGGTATGGCGATATCTAAGGCAACCGCTCGCTTCAAGCAGCGAGATCATCGCTTTGCAAAATCGCGGGGATGGTGCGCCCGTCCGAGGTTGCGACATTCTTTGGCGCGACGGGCTTGGCCATGACGTGGAGGGCGGCGGCCAACGCCGAGATGCCAATCTCCTTATAGAGGTGGACCTGGAGATCAGGCGAGTGGCCGGCGGATTGCGGCGCGGCGAATTCGGTGGTGATGAAATCTGACATGGCGGCACTCTGCTACAGCGGGGTGGGGATAGATCGTGGAGCTTTTCGGCGTATTTAAGGCCAGTTAGTCGCGGTCGCGTTAACGGGCCATTAAGCCTCCTCATCAGGCAAAGCGGCGCAGTTTTTCCTGGAGATTTTAAAGTTTGCCTAGCAGGCACATGATGCGGCGGCGTCCAGGGAGAAACCTCGCCATTGCTGCTGGCCACGATCCCCATTGAGCTTCAACGCGAAGGGCTGTCGCTCACTTCATTGCAAACATCATTGCGCGGTCGCTGGCGCGGTAATTGTCACCTGGGCGAACTCGGGTGCGGCGCTGGCCTGCAATGAGCCGCTGATTGTCTCGGCGACGGCGCGCCGCGGCTGAATGGCGAAGCCAGCGGCCTCGATCTCACGGATTTGGTTTTCGGTGGTCTGATCGACTGTGCTGACGCGGCAATAAGCGAAGACGCGGCTCATTTGTTGTAACCCCCGTGCGATTTATAGCCAATACTATCGCACGCCGCGAAATAGCAATTTGCTATTTTATGCACGGGCTAAATCAGCGTGGGCTTATACAGACGTTTTCGCGCACCCAGCAGCAATAGGGAACTGGCGCCAACTGCCCGCGCCAAGAACGCCATCTTCAAGCCAGAAAAATTGAATTAGCGACGCCCGTCGCGTAAGCGATGGTGTAGTCGAGGGGAGCATGGTCGACAAAGCCAAACACATCGCCGCCGCCGCGGAGGCGCTCGCGGTTTTTCAACAGCGCTGCGGCACCATTGAAGAGCACGCCATCGCAGATCTGATCTGCGATCTCGGACACCTGGCCGAGGAGCGCGACCTCGATTTTATCGCCGAGGTTAGGCGCGGCATTGGGCACTGGTTCGCGGAGCATCACGCTCATGACAGCGATCATCTCGGGCCGGACGCCACCGTCGAAATCACCATCACCCCAAGGTGATGCGACCGTGCGCCCTGCTATCGACCGAACAAAGACCATCGTTCAACCTGATTACGCATAGTCGTACATGCCCGAGCTGGTCATCACCGAGAGCGTGCGCGCCACCGCATAGGGGGTGATGATCTGCTCGCCGGTGACCGGATTGACGCCGCTGTTGGCCAGCGTCGCCGCCATGACCGCGAGATCGCGCGCGGTCACGAGCAACGAACATTGGCGGAAATAGACGTCGAGCACCGCGTCGACGTCGCCCCGCACCACTGAATAATTGTGCAGCAACCAGGCGATGGCGCGGTTTCGGTCACCGGTTGCGCGCTCGGAGGCGAACACTGCCTCGTCGATGCCGAGTTCTCGGCCCGCGAAGCGACTCAGCGTCTTGCGGATAAGCTCGAAGGCGCTGTCGCTCTCGGCCTCATACATCAGGCCGGAACAGGCGATGGCGCCGGCGTCGACCATTGGGTTGAATGGTCGGTTGTCGGCGGTCAGCCGGATCGAGTTGAACGCCTCGCCGCTCGGCTCGACGCCAATTGCCGCCTCGACGCGCTCGGCCCCGAGCGTTTCGAGCGCGAGGGCGAACACGAACGCCTTGGAGATCGACTGGATGGTGAATGGTGCTGCGCTGTCGCCGATCTCGTAAACGTGTCCATCGATGGTGGCGAGGCTAATGCCGAAATGCGCCGGGTCGGCCTTGGTCAGCTCTGGGATGTAGTCGGCGACGGCGCCAGAATGATCGGCGGCAAACTGCTCATGGCAGCGGGTAAGGAATCGCTGCAGGGGCGGCTGCATGGCATCTCCGGTCTTTTTTGGGGCCGGGCGTTCGCGTGGTCGGGAGCACGCCCATGGCATCCATAAAATCTCTTTCTGAGACGACCGACAATGCAAATCCCGCGCCGCACTTCCCGCGTAAATCCGGTGAGCCTCGCGCCTGACAAGACATGCCGCTCGCCTTGTGTGATGGCGCATAGTCTTTCCGCTCTCCTTGGGGTCAAATGCCCTGCATGCCCTAGCGGGCATGCGCATAAGGAGCTTCCCATGTCCGCCATCCCGCGCCTCCTCGGCCTAGACTACTGCGAGAGTTTAGTGAATCTACTGAACACGCTCCCGCATGGGTTTTGACATCAGGGCGCATGCGCAAGGCTACTGGATCGCGGAGCATCATGCTCATGACAGCGATCATCTCGGGCCGGACGCCACCGTCGAAATCATCATCACCCCAAGATGACGCGGCCTGCGGGCCCTGCTATCGACCAAACAAAGACCATCGCTGAATGGAGGATTTGATGCTGTCTCCGACGGATGCGCCCAGCAGGGATTCTGGGAGCGTGACGCGCGCTAATCTCGCCGACGCCGTGCTTCGGCGTGTCGGCCTTTCGCGCGTAGAATCGGCAGTCATCGTGGACGCGGTTCTGACGGAAATCATCGACGTGATCGTTTCGGAAGAGGACCTCAAGCTCAAATCCTTTGGCTCCTTCCATGTGCTCTCGAAGAACGAACGTCCTGGACGTAATCCAAAGACCGGAGTCGCCGCCACGGTCTCGGCGCGGCGCGTCGTGACATTCAAACCCTCGGGGGTTCTCCGCGCGCGCATCAACGAACGTTCGTAGGCGGCAACGCCGCGCCGGCTTCCGCTTCCTTTAGAGATCATGCCGCTCATCACGGCGATGAATGATGCGTTGGCCCGACTCTTCTTGCGGCGCTGGTGAGATAAGATCGCACCTGCGACCCAGACTGCCTGGAGACGATGGTCTCGTGTGATCTTTGCCGCGAAACCAGGAAAGGGATTAACCTGTTATCGAATTCTGCGAATATTGGCTCGAAGATCGCCCCGCTCGATAATCCAGACAAATAGGAGAGAACGCATGACCAGCTTCACGTTTTCGGGGGAACAAGTTAGATCGGCGCCACCAGAGGTGCGGCGCTGGATGGAGAGTGAAATCGCCAAGGCGCTCGGCTCACAGGCCCATTCCGAACACGATCCGTCAAAGATGCAGGCAGGTGCGCTTGCCGAAGCCACAATCGACGAGGTGGCCCAGATTTTCAATCTAATCTCGGGCAATTTTCTTGTCACGCAGGTCTATTTCGAGTTGGCGCGCGAAACACCGCTCGCACATGGCATACCGTCGCTCCATGGCCTCAACCTCAGCGACATGCAGCGGCACGTCCAACTCGGCGATGGGCATCAGCTCGCTGAATGTCTCAACGCGATCACCCGCGCCTTGCAGAAAGTTC
Organism: Methylocystaceae bacterium; assembly: GCA_003152255.1. The sequence continues at coordinate 4,665 of PLZT01000511.1, forward strand.
GAAACGACCCGACGGCCTCGCTGTTTGCGAGCGACGAACGGGGCCATATTTATATTCATGAAACCAGCTATCGTAATATTCGAAGCTTGCGCGACCAGTTAGTTCTCGCGCATTCCTCCACCGCGCAGCCCCAACCAACCGAGGCAGGCGCCGAGGCGCGCGAACCCGTGATGCAGCCCGAACACGCCTTCGCGCGAACCCCGCACGCTTGAGCCAAATCGCGGCATCAACGGCAGTGCAACAACCAACCAGCGGGGCCGCGTAGATGGATCAACGCCTCGACGCTAAGGGAGGGTGGCGTCATTGTTGGACGCGTTTTTGCCTCATCTATTGACTCACGGCAGGAAACCGCTCTCGTCCGCGAGTTTTCGAGGCAAATAGTCGTCGATGACGTAATTTAGGCCCCACTTGGCCAACGCCTGCTGTTCGGCGCGAACCCGCATTTCCAGCAGTTGCTTGATGGCGGCAATCCATGCGGGATGCGCCTTGATGAACGGGTCATTCCGCAGCGCGTCCTGCGCGCGTTTGACATCAGTCGCGGTCAGAGGGTGCGTCGCATCCTCGAGGCGAAAGTCAATAATATCCTGTGGCGTGACGCCCAAGAAACGCGCCCGTGGCACGCATAGGAAGCGATTGACATGAGCGGCGTTCCCAGAGCCCGCTTTGAGCGTTCGGTAGATATTTGTGAAGCCATACGGGTCGCAATCCACAAAGCAGTAAACCGGCAAGTCGTGTTTGTCGGAAAGCAGGCGAATGAACCGCCGGGTAGCGCGCGTCGGCACGCCGCCCATTTCGACGATAATGCACTTCGCGGTCTCCCAAAACCGATGATTGTTCAGCCGCTGGAACATGCCGCCGGTCTCAATGGCGAGAATGAAACGCGCATCGGTCCTGAAGCTCAGATGCTCCACCGAGCGAGGAATGCTATAAGCCCCGCTTCCGAGGTTAGCGCAGTCAATTTCGATGGGACGTCCCGTCGCGGAGTTTTGATCGATAACTGTGAGTCGACCCGCGACGGAACCGCCATGCGACTCGGGATAGAAGCGCAACTGCTCACGCGACAGGCCGTGCATCGACGCCATGGCTTCGATGTCATCCATGATGGCGTCCGACTCGGCCTGCTCGTCGAACCGGCACTCGCCCCAATTCTTGCTGATGTAATAGGCCTCGCGCTTGGTGGCGAAGTCATTGCTCTCGACCATGACGCGGGAGGTCGCCATCAAACGAAGCGTTTGGGCGAAAGAGCGAGCGGTGTTCACCGTCAGCGTGCGCGCTTTGCGCGCCTCGCCCAACTCCAGATAGCCTGTCGTTTCGTCGTATTTGACATTGTCGAGGCTCCGGACCGGCAACTCGATGTTCGGCAACCTTCCGGCTTCGATGGTTTTGCGGACCTGCATGGCGATCGATTCAATCAGCCCGATTGTCTCCTTGTCCTGCTCGCTGAGCGCCGTGCCAGAACTCGCCTTTTTCATGGGTCTCGCCTTTGGGTCATGCGGCTCGCATGCAGGACGTCATCCAGCTTCCGCACGGCGGCGTCCCGTTCTTCGTCGGTGAGCGTAAGAATGTCCTGCAGCGCCACGCCAATATGCGGTAAATATTTTTCGATATAGAGGCGCCTGTCATATTCCTGATGAAGGTGAAGCTCGCGGCGCAGATAATGCGCGAGCTGACGCGCGCACTGCTGCAACCCCAATTTAATTTCCTTGAGGATTTCTGGATAGGGCTCGATCGCCTCCTTGGACTCGGAGGTATAGGGAACCCAAACCGACGCGACATGGACCAGGATCGCCATCGGCGCGATCGGCAACGCTCCCTTCGGCTGATGCAGACCGTAAGCCCGCCAATTCGTCTGGATCACCGCTTTTGTGATGGCGCAACTGGACTGCTGATAGAGGAGCGGCACCCGGTTCGCGAAACGCAGGAGAACCACGGGTTCGTCCTTGCGGGCGATCAGCTGTTCGGCGGCGCCTGCATCTTGCGCCTTCTTTTTACGCATATGCCCGCTTGCGTCGACTTCAATCTCGGGTTCGCCAGGACGACCAAATGCGATGCCGACCTCAATCTGGAAAGGGTTGCCGCGGTATGCGGCGGCGGGCCGCGTCGCAACCGTATAAAAATCCGCGGGCAGCTCCTTGCGCAACCCTTCAAGAAGCTGCGCCTCGCCGATCGGGACAATGCAATCAGCCCTTGGAGACTGGACATGCGTTTTTTGAATGGCGTGATGTAACGCGGTCGCTTGCAGGTGCGCGATGTGCGTTGGATAAGAGCGATCGCTTAACGGCTTGCCGGCGCGCTTGATGATCTCGAGCGCCGTCTTTTTGCCCACGCATGAAAATTCGTCGACGAGAAACCCCAACAAGGAACGACTCTTCGTGTTTTGCAGCATCTGGATGAGGCGACCAAGCTCGACCCCGCGCGGATGCGGTTTGATTTCCCTTGGCCGCCGTGGAAGCCTTTCAGTGCCGCGGGCAAAAAGAACCTCCCTCCCGTTAGGATCCCTGTAGGCGATTGACACATGCGGGTTAGCGATGGCGGTTTGCGTCAGATAAACTTCGACGGAATGCGGTCCAGTCTGATGGTGGCCCTCCATCTCCATCTCGACGCGCGTCCCGTGAGGGCGATCCCATTCCACCCGTCTCTTCTTGTGAATGTCCGGCCGGTTATTGGCCGTGTCGATCGACACGTAAAGCTCCGACGCCAGTTCGTCGCCTTCGACCCGGCTCGTGATGTGAAGCGGCTTGCCAACTGTCAGCTGACCATACATTCCCGCCGCGGAGATCCCCATTCCCTGCTGGCCGCGCGACTGACTTAGCTTGTGAAATTTCGAGCCGTATAGCAGCTTGCCGAAAATGCGCGCGATCTGGCTCTCGACGATGCCTGGGCCGTTGTCCTCGACCACAACGCGCGATTTGCCAAAACGATCGCGCACCTGGACAGTGATATCCGGGAGCAATCCCGCTTCCTCGCAAGCATCAAGAGCATTATCCACCGCCTCTTTGACGGCGGTGACCAACGCCTTGGCGGGCGTGTCGAACCCCAGCAGGTGACGGTTCTTCAGGAAGAACTCGGAGACGGAAATTTCGCGCTGCCGACCGGCCATCTCAATGGCGGTGGCTGCTTTCGATTGTCTGTCAGGCACGATTCACACGCTGCATCCCTATGCGGGCCGGCTGCCCTTTGCCGGAATTCCCGTCGGAGTATCGCGAAGACACGCGCACTTTTCATCAGGAAATCGCCATGCTAGAAGTAATATAATCGCTATTCCCGAAAGTGATAGCGGCACCGGCATGGATGGTGCCGCTTGACAGAAGTCAACCTGTCTATACGCCAGCCTATCGCGCAGTGGCCTAAGGCACAAACGCCATCTCCCGGGAGAGCCAAATGATCGTCTCGTCTGCTTCAGATTATCGCGAAGCCGCGCGACGCAGTCTGCCCCGCTTTCTCTTCGACTACGTCGACGGCGGAGCCAACGCCGAACAGACGATGAAGGCTAATATCGCGGATCTGAACCAGGTGAACCTGAGACAGCGCGTGCTGAAAAACGTTTCGGACCTGAGCCTGGCGACTGAATGGTTCGGCCAGGCCTCCGCGCTTCCGATGATTATTGGCCCCGTCGGGCTGACCGGCATGCTTGCACGTCGCGGCGAGGTTCAGACCGCCGGACATCTCGGCCGGACGGCGCTCGCGCATAACGCGCTTGGCGGTCGGGGCCTGGAGCATATGCACGGCGGCCACGGCGTCGATCATCACGGCTTCAGGGGGAACGGCTTCAATGGCAACGCTTTCGGCAGCGCCGCCGTCTGGAACGACTGGGGCGACAATTTCTGGGGCGGCGATTGGGGCGGCGATTGGGGCTATTGGGCGGGCCCGGTGTTCTGGCCGTTCTTCTATGGCGACGCGCTCACCTTCGCGCTCTGGCCTTACGACTATGATGACCCGTTCTTGGCCTATGGCAACGACGCTCTGCTCGCCAGCGTGTTCTGGCCCGGGCCGATGAGCGCGCCTTACATCGACGGGAGCCCCAATCCCTTCGATATCTACGGCGCCGTTCCTTCCGACGAGGACCGGGGCTTCGTCGCCTATTACGGCGGGCGCCATCACCGCCATCATGGGCATCACGTGACCAGCGACACGTCGCGCCATGCGCCCGAGGCGGCCGCCGTCGCGAAGCCTGTCGAAGCGCCGACTTGCGCTGGGCTCGCGCCCGACGTCGCCAATTTGCCGATCGAGACAATCGAGAAAGCGGCGCGCCCGAACGACGCGCAGATCACCCAGCTCAACGATCTCCGGTCCGCCGCCGCGCAGGCCGACAATGCGCTGCGCGCTGCCTGCGCGAAGGAAGTTCCGCTTACGCCCGTCGGGCGGCTCGACGCGATGGCGAAGCGGATGCAAGCGATGAAACAGGCCGCGCAGATGCTGAAGGAGCCGCTCGCGAAGTTTTACGAGTTCCTCGATCCGCAACAGAAGGAGCGCTTCGCGGCCATCGGCGCCGCGCGGCGCGCCAGCGCTCGCAAGGAGGCGACGACGAAGGAGCTCGGAGGCCTGTGCAATCGGCGTTCGGAGAGCTTCACGACGCCGCCGGTGCAGCGCATCGAGGAGACGATCAAGCCGACGGAGCACCAGAAGGCCGCCTTCGACGCGCTGAAGTCAGCTTCGGCCACGGCCGCCAAGGATCTCGTCGGTTCTTGCCCGGCCGAGACGTCCAAGACGCTGACGGAGCGGCTCGATCTGATCGCGAAACGTCTCGACGCAATGGACGGCGCGCTCGCCACGGTGAAGCCCGCGCTCTCGGATTTTTACAATTCGCTGAGCGACGAGCAGAAGGCGCGCTTCAACGTGATCGGACGCGGCGCGCCCAAGGCCGCCAAATTGTGAGAAGAGACGCCGGGCGCTGCAGGGCGATCGGGTGAAGGACTTTTGTCCTTTTAAGGCCCATACGCGAGTTTTTCCGAACAGATGAGAGGGGGTGGCGTTATGTTTTTCGCCGCACCGCCTTTGCGGTCGGAATCGGCCCTAGGACCGCGTAGGAGCCCCGCACGTGTGTTTTTTCGAACAGGCGGCGAATATTTCCCCCTTACTCCATGGTCAGACTCAACGCTGGCGGCACGAGAGGTCAGGTATGCGCCAAGCGCGGACGTTGAATAGCTCGGTAATTCGGGAGTCTTATCTCACCGAACCGCCATTGCGGAAAACCGCCGAAGAGGAAAACTTCAGCAAGTTCACGGGCGCTGCCAGTTGTGCTCGGCTCAAACATTGAGCTAGTCTGCCACGCAAAAGGCGGCCGGCGCTTTTCCATTTCCATTGGTCAGAGATCGGGCGGAGCCAAGGCGGTCATGCGTTTCTTAAAATACATATTCATTTTTCTGTTCGCCTTTTTCGGTCTGGAGCACGGGGCGAAGGCTACTGTATGGATACATATCAATCTCAGCAGCCAACGAATGCATGTGAAGTCGTCGCGCGGCAGCTATGTCTGGCCAGTGTCCACGGCGCGGTCGGGCTATTACACTCCGCGCGGAAGCTTCGCCCCTACGGGATTGCAGCGGATGCACTATTCGAGCAAATACGAAATGTCGCCGATGCCCTATTCGATCTTCTTTCGAGGCGGCTATGCGATTCATGGCACCTACGCCGTTGGCGCGCTTGGCCGCCCCGTCTCGCATGGCTGCGTGCGTTTGTCTCCAGCTCATGCGGCGCAACTGTTCCACATGGTCCAGTCTGAGGGCGCGCGTATCTCGATCAGCGGAACGCCTCCCCGATCGATTCGCTTTTAAATGGCTGCAGAGAACCGCCTTTGTTCCCTTCCATCGCCGCCGTGATCGTCGCGCCGATCGTATCGACCGCGCGCCGCAACGGGTCCGCCTCGAGATGCGCGTAACGATGCGTCGTCGCGGCTTGGGAGTATCCGAGGTAAAACCTCGTCCTGTTGAAAAACACGTCAGTCGCATAAGATGCTGTCACGAAACCCAATCAAGAGCTAATCTGAACCAATGCCCGAAACGCCAATCGACCAACCATCCCCCGCGCCAAGCGGCAAAGAAAAGTCGCCATACCAAGCGGACAGATTACGCGGGGTCAAAGAAGCGCGGACGGCAATCGAGGCCTTGAAAGTCAAATGGCCTGCGATTTTCAACGACCCAAAAACCATTAAGCCGCTGGCCAGCTCCGTCTTGTCTCAAGTCGCTGCGGCCCTTGGCTGGAGTCTCGGCTACACGCGCGGCGTGTTTCATGTGTGGAAAAGCCGAAACGACTATTGCCGCGCTGTTCTCCGCGATTCCGTCCGCGTCCATCTCGACGGCTCGCCAAGCGAGGAAGTTGTCGACGACCGCGCCCGAGAAATGGCGAAAGCTCAACTCGACAAGAACGCCGCGCGCAGCGCCGCGAAACGCTCCCGCGAATTGGCCGAGATGAACACCAAGGGCGCGTAAGACGATGATTTTTCCGGTCTCGTATCCGTCGAGACGCGCACATAAGGTTTCCCTCCCGACCTGCCATCAACGTCCCGTGGCATAGCTAATGTAAGCTGTTCTTGACGCATACGAGGTGCGCCCCTAAGACCACGCGACCAGATTCGACGACGGATTCAACCGGAGCGGCTACCAAGTCTGGGGAGGAAGAAGGCGGATGCATTTGTTGCATCGGCTTTTTTGTTTGCCCCATGAGCGCCGTCCCTTGCCAGAAAAACTAAATCGGCACAGTCTCCCGAAGCCCAATCCCCGATTGTCTGGGTGATAAGGGCAGGGAGGGACACAATGATGAATCGTAGAATCTTCACTCTCATTCTTAGCCTTGGCGTCGCTGCGCTGTTCGCGCCGGGTCTCGCCTTAGCCGAGGATCACTTGGCCGAAGCCATCAGCCATACGAAGGAAGCCATTGATCACGGCAAGCAAGGACATGCGGCTGTGCTCGTGACGCATGCCGAAGCCGCGCTCACCCACGCCGAGGCGGCTGAGAAGGCCAAGGCCAATCCCCATACCGCAGAGGGGATCACGCACCTCAAGGCGGCCATCGAGCACGGCAAGCAGGACCATGCCGATGTCGCGACAAAGCATGCTGAAGAAGCTTTGACGCACCTCGAAGCGGCCACGAAATAAATAGGCTGGCGAAAGATCGTGGAACGCGAGCCGATAACGGCTCACGTTCCACTTAAAAAAATGGGTAACTGCCCAGGTTCTTGAACC
>PLZT01000451.1 GCA_003152255.1 Methylocystaceae bacterium
CTCATCCTTGATATGTTACTCTGGCGCACGTCGAACCGGCGGGCAAGATCGGCCTGCGTCGCCGTGCTGTCAACAAGAGCTTTCAGCGCGTCGTGCTTCTGGTGCGTGGTGAGCTTCGCCGGGTCGCCCCATGTGAAAGCCGCGCGCGTTGGCGCCGTCGCGGCCTTCGGTCGTGCGGCTCAAACGAGAATTCTTTCAACCTCGTCGAGCGTGACTTCCTCGGCGCGGCGGTCGTAAAGCTGCGTCGTGCGCGTGCTGGCATGGTTCGCCATTTGCGCGGCGCGTTCGAGCGTGCCACCGTTTTTCAGGTAAGCGGTAACGCCCGTGGCGCGGAACGTGTGGTTGCCAACATGCGTGGTGATGCCGCCGGATTTGGCGCGCCGTTGAATTATCGCATAGGCATTGGCTTGGGGCAGGGGATTGCCGGTAAGCTGGCCGGTCGCGCGGCTGTAAGTCTGAAACAGCAACGCCTTCGGCTCCTTCGCCAGCCCCGCGGCGTCGATATATTCATGCAGGTAGGCCTCTAAATTGTGATGGCACGGCATCGCGTGCTGCTTGCCGCCCTTCTCGTGCAAGCGAACCCATAGCCGCCGGTTCTGGGAATACACGTCGTCGACCCGCATGCCGATCGCCGCGCCGATGCGCGCGAAGGAATAGACCATCAAGCCAATAAGCGCGCGGTCGCGTAGGCCGATGATCGTCGTCGCGTCGATCGCGTCGATAAACCGGGGCCAATACGTTTCGAGATCGTCATTTTCGCGACTCCTTTTGAATTGAATAAGCGGCCCGGCCGCGCATGGGTGAAAACACGGCCGGCCCATCTGCTGCGCTTTTCATCGTCGACGCTTGAGAAAACATGAAATCAACGGCAACGAGTCATCCACGCGGAACGGGCGGGTGGCGGAGCGACGCACTCGCGCGCGGCGGGAATTGATTGAAAACGGTGGTCGCGACCGTCGCCGCTCACGAGGTCATCCCGCGAGCAGGCTTCCTCACGCGGGGGAAGGATGGCCCCCGCGCCTAATAAGTTAAAACTCGTTGTCAGCCGAGGCCGACGCATCTTCGGTCAGGCGCGCAAGGAACAAATCCCAGTGCTCGCGATCCGCGACGCTGCCATTAACGACGCGCCCGTTGGCGGGAGCATCGCGAAGCAAAGCGACCGTGCTTTGCGCAACGCGGAACGATTGACCCTGCCGCAAGGCCGTCGCGCCCATCAGACGCGCCCGTAGGGCCGCCGCGCGGGCTTCAATCGCGACAAGTTCCTTCGCGAGTTCGTCTGCCGCAGCGCCGACAACTAAAGCCGCCGCCGTCCCGACCGCCGATTGCAGCTGCGTGAGTAAGCCTTGCGTTTCGTCATATTCGGCGGAAAGCGCCGCGTAAGCTTGTCTCGCGCCCGACAACTGATTTTGCGCGTCCAATTTCTTCGCGCTCGCGGCCGATAGTTCAGCTGACAGCGACAACGCCGGCATGGCCTCGTCTTCAGTTAGCGCGCGCTTGAACGCATCGGCGCGACTGGCCGCGATACGCGCGTCGACTGAATCAAATTGCGCGAGATTTGCTTCGAGTTGCGCGACGAATGCTCCCGCCCTTTCCAGCGTGGCGCTCGCAACGGCGACACGTTCCCGCGCATCGTTGCGCGACTCAATGGCTGTCAGCAAAGCTTCGCGGGGCTCGTCATTTTCGGTGACCAGATTATGTGACATGTCAGCCTTCCTTGTGCTGTGTGCGACGGCGGCGGAATTTGGCTTCGGCGTATTGCTTAATTACGGTTGATGGCTCGTGCGGCTCGTGTCGTGACGTATAGGGTTGGCGGCGCGGCGGTGGCTCGGATAGGCCGCGCAGATGGTTCATGATTTCGCGCCATTGTTCATCGAACATCGTCATCGTCTTGCTCTCCATGCTCCCGCTTCTCGCGCTTCTCGCGCTTCTCGCGCTGCGCTTGCTCGCTGTTTAATCTCGCGCATCGGCGAAGCAGGCGGTCGGCGCGGTCGGCGTCGCGCGGATTGGTGGCGTTTGCGCGTATTTCGCGAAGCGCGGCGAACACCTCGCCGAAGCGCGCAACGTCATCCGGTGGCAATTCGCGCACGGGGGCTTTCCATAATTGAACTGAGGCGCGCATAATCGTAGGCGCGCGAACTAGGATGCATCTTCTTGGCAACCAGCCGCGGGTCGGTCTTCAGATATTCGAAGACGCCTTTGGCGAAAGAGAAAGCCCCGCACCTGACGCGCGTAAGTTCATCGCAGTCGCGAGTTAGCGCCTCGACGAGTTCGCGAATTTTAGTGATTACGAAGCCCGCTGGAACGAAGCCGCCGTGCGAGATGATTTCGACGGACACGGCCGTGGGCTTGCAGTCGTGGACGACGAGAAAGGAAGGATTGTCATCGGGGTCTTCGTCATCGAGATCATGATCGAAGCCGATTATGCGGTGCTGAAATTTGGTAACGAATGCGTCGGCTACGGAGGACTCTGAAAATACATTTGGTCTTGCAGACATAGTTGCGGGCGTAGTTGTGGCGTCGGTCTCGCGGGGCGGTGCGTGGATATTCGCGAAGGTTTCCATGGTGTATGCCTTCCGGTGTATTTGTCAGCAAAGTGTATGCTGTCAGCTGTTACATGGATACAGGAGCTTGGCCGTGGAAAACGACTTAATGGCGACGCGCTTGTCGGGCCGTTCGACTTTCATTATATAGTATTTTTCAACAAAGCGGCAACAAACGTCGCTTCTAAACACGATTGAAAGCAGCGAAAATCACCGCGTCGAGGCGCGGGGCGGCCCAAGCTTGCCCTTGGCCGCGAGATATACAGAGCCAGTGCAGCGGCCTCGCGGTCGCCAATGGGCAAAAGGGGAATCCGGCAATCCGAAAGGCAAGCCTCGGGGGGCGCTGTCACGGCGTACGATTGGGGCGTCGTTGGCGGGCATTTTGGCGCGCAAGGGCAAGGCCGTGCTCACGAAAGCCATCATGGCCGCGCTGGAGGGCGACGTGGGCGCGATGCGGATCGTGCTCGATAGGTGCCTGCCCAAGGAGCGCCTGGTTCGGATCGAGTTGCCAAGGATTCGCGGCCCTGGAGACGCCATGCGCGCCCTCGCTGTCATAATGGATTGCGCCGCCGAGGGCTCAATCACGACGGCTGAAGCGGCGAATCTGTCGGCGCTGGCGCGAAGTTATGTCGAGATTTCAGCCGTCGCGGAGCTGCGTGAGCAAGTGGCGGCGCTTTAGGCGAGGTTGCCCGTGTCATGAATTTAAGCGCGATCCAAAGGCGCATCGGCCGTCTCGCGGCTCAGTTGGAACCGGCTGAAACGGGCGCAATCGTCATCGCCAAGGGTAGTGGAATGTTGACACAGACATCGTGGACGCGGTTCTGGCGGAGATCTTCGACGTGATCGTTTCGGGAGAGGACCTCAAGCTCAAATCCTTTGGTTCCTTCCATGTGCTCTCGAAGAAAGAACGTCCTGGACGTAATCCAAAGACCGGAATCCCCGCCACGGTCTCGGCGCGGCGCGTCGTGACATTCAAACCCTCTGGGGTTCTCCGCGCGCGCATAAACGAACGTTCGTAGGCCGCGTCGCGCTTGCGGCCGCCATCGAAATCACCATCAAGCCAACGTAATGGGGTCTACGATGCCCTTAATTAGCGGGCAGCACACGGGATTTCTGGGAGAACTTTTGTGAAACCATCGGAAATTATTGCTCGTGCGCTAGCGCGTCTAATTAGCGGCAGGCAGGCTGCTGCCGCCACGGAATGGGAAGCGCTTAATCGAGAAGCAACATCTTTGTTCCAGCAGGGCAACTACACCAAAGCCACGGTGGCGGCGAAAAAAGCTCTGCACGCTGCCGACCAGGCCCTTGGCCCCGATCATCCAGATGTAGCCACGACCCTGAACAATCTAGGGATGCTGTGCTACACCCAAGAACAATTTACGCAGGCCGAGTCATTCCATCAGCGCGCACTGACCGTCAGGGAGAAGGCTTTCGGCCCCGATCATCCAGATGTGGCCCAAAGTCTGAACAACCTGGGGATATTGTACAGCGGCAAAAGGCAGCATGCGAAGGCCGAGCCGCTCTTCCAACGTGCGCTCGCCATCATGACGGAGACCCTCGGCGCTGATCATCCCAGTGTAGCCACAAGCCTGGACAACCTGGCGGCGCTGTATGACGATCAACAGCAGTATGCGATGGCTGAGCCACTCTACCATCGCGCCCTGGCGATTAGGACGGAGGCTCTTGGCTCTGATCATCCCGATGTAGCTACCAGCCTAAACAATCTGGCATCTTCGTACCTCGAACAGCGGCAATATACGAAGGCTGAGCCGCTCTTCCAGCGCGCGCTGGCGATCCAAGAGAAAGCCCTCGGCCTAAATCATCCTGATGTGGCTACGATTCTCGAAAATATGGCTGCGCTCTATCGAAGAACCAGTCGGGAAAACACCGCCAAAGGATTGGAAGATCGAGCGGCCAAAATTCGCAGGATGCATCGATAATGCCGAGATCGCGTTCTCAACATGGCCAGCCGTCGGATTGTCTCGCAACCCCGAGGGGCCATGCCTTCGCCGCTCGCGCCATACCATCTTCGCGTAAGACCTCGAGGACGGGTTAAGATGCGAGCGGTTAGGGCTCACGACACCAAAGCGGAGGATGAGAAATGACTGTCGCTCGCATACTCGCCAACAAAGGCCGCAGCGTCGTGACGACGCGGCCAGAGCGGACGTTGCAGGAAGTCTCGGTCGAATTGATGCGACACGGCATTGGCGCGCTGGTGGTGGTCGACGCCAACGACGACATCGTCGGGCTAATCTCCGAACGCGACGTCGTG
>PLZT01000112.1 GCA_003152255.1 Methylocystaceae bacterium
AAATGCGCAAAGTCGAGCTTAGGACAATCTCTTTAATCTCTGAAGCCGACTGTTATCGGGGAGCTGCTTTCGTTGGGCGACTTTGCGAAGGCCAATGGTGGGACGCAATGTTTCACGTCATAGCCAGCCCCCTAATCCTTCGCTGGGTTTCCCGTTGAAGCCGACGGCCACGCAACCCGCGGATCAAGGCGGATATAGGCGATACCCAGCAATCCGGTCCGCACAACGGCGGCGGCGCCCAGATGCATGGGATCGATGAGCACTCGGACGGGGACCATTGGGTCTTTGCGTTGGCTCTTGCTTTCCGCGTCCATTGGCCCAGACCGCGCCCCGTTCGCCAGGACGCTGACCTTGGCCGGAATTGAAAGATTCGGCAAAGCATCGAGAACGACACGTGCGTCTGACCCGACTTTCACTTTTCCAGCAACCGCGACCGGAAGTAAGATGTCCATATAAATCGACGCCGTATCGAGCATCACAAAGACCTTGGCGCCGAGTGGAAGCATTTCCCCGGCATGAGCTGTTCGGCGCTGGATGCGCCCTCCTATCGGGGCGACAATAGCGCTGTCGGCGATATTGACTTGAGCTTCCTCCACCGCGTGTTTCGCGACATCAAGCTTCAATCTGTCCTCGCCGAGCTTCGCCTTCGCGGCCGTCAGCGCGGCGGTCGCGCTGTAAATCTCTTGTTGTCGCTGGGCCAACATCTTTCTCGTTCCGTGGCCCTCGCGTAACAGCCCGCGGGTGCGTGCGAAGTGCTGCTTCGCACGCCTTAGCTGAAACGATGCCCGGTCGAATAGGACTTCGTCTTCGCCAATGATTTTTTGAAGATCGGAGACCCGTATCGCGTCTCGATCGCGCAACGCGTCGCGATCCTTTGTGTCGATGTGCGCAAGGATCTGCCCGGCGGTCACGGTGGCGCCCTCATCGACCAATAGATCCGCGACGCGCCCGGGCGCCTTTGTGGTGATGTCTAACTCGTTCGCCGCGATCCGCCCATTTGCCGAGACAATACCGATCGACAATGTCGTCTTGAAGCGGTCCCAGAATTCGTACCCGGCGCCGCCGGCCGCGATCGCGAACCCGAGGAGCAACAAAGCCAGCTTGAGTCGAGGCGGCCCTATCTCGATTCCCCGCTTGGCCGCTGTCAGCCGCCTCGGCGCCTGCGCGATGTTGGGGACCAGCAAGTTCGGCGAAATCGGCGAACCGAGCTTGAGACGACGAAATATAGGAACCTTGATCAAATCCAGGATGACGGCGAAAGCAATCGCCGAGGCCAACGCGCCAACCACTACGACGAACGATAAGGGCGTCATGGCGATCCCGCCAATGGCGAGCGTCGAGGCGATCGACACATCGACGACGGATGAACCGATGAGCCAGAAACTTGGGCGAGAGGACCATAGGCGCCGCCGCTCCCGATTGGTGTAGAGCGTCGCCTGGTTGCCAAATACGAGGACCACGAAAGCCAGCGTCCTCAACGCGTCAATATCGAACCCCATCCGGTAGACGCCGAAAGCCAGGCCGGAGACACAAAAGACCAATTCGCCGATTCCCATGGCGACGCCGGCGATCGTCAGGTCGCCGATGCGCCAGGTATTTGGCAGCGACGATGGACGCACATTGTCGGTCGTCAACGACATGCCGAGGAAGTCGCCAGCGATCATGATGAGGACTATCAGCAAGGGCGTCAGGATTGCGTGCCCAGTCATGATTAGGCCTACCGCCAGGAAGAGCACCTGGACTGTCTTTTTGGTAATTGAGTTTAGCGTATAGCTTAGGATGCGCTCGAACGTTATTCGTCCTTCCTTGACCGAGGCGACGATTCCGGCGAGCCCGGGCTCGGTCAGCACCACGCCGGCCGCCGACTTGGCGACGTCGGTCGCGGTCGAGACCGCAATGCCAATCTGAGCCTGGCGCAATGCTGGAGCGTCGTTGGCTCCGTCGCCGCACATGCCGACAATATGGCCCCCTGTTTGGAACGCCTTGACAAGCTTGTACTTGTCCTCCGGGAGGACGCCGGCGAAGACTGCGAATGCTTCGGGCCGCACGCCTTCCGGAATTGGGCCCGGCGGACAGATGCCGCCATCGAGACCCACCGCATGGGCCACAATTGCCGCCGTCGCCGGCGCGTCGCCCGTCACCATCACGGTGCGGACGCCTAACTCACGCAATTCGGTGATGAACGCCGCCGAGTCTGGGTTCGGCGGATCGCTGAGCGCAATGAGCCCAACTAGATTCATCGCGGACGGCGGGCCGGCGGCAACCGCAAGCACTCTGAAGCCCTGTTTCTCGAACTCCGTCGCCACCGCTGTCGCAGTCGGCGACGCCGGGGCCAGAGCGGCGACCACGTCGAAGGCGCCCTTGACGATATGAAGCGGGTTCCCCGTCGAATCCGCCGCTGTCGCCTCTGACATTTTCTTCGCTGGATCAAAGGACGCAAAACTGATCAATTTTGACGCATCCGAGACGTTGTCGCTCGCCGCGGCGGCCGCGCGAATGGCGGCGTCCACCGGGTCCTGCCCGCCATCCGAGCTGACCAGCGCGGCGAGCGCCAGAACATGCGCCACGTCGAATCCTGGCATGGGATGAGTGGTCGTCACTTTCAGTTCGTTACGCGTCAGCGTGCCGGTCTTATCCGCGCAGAGGACATCCATCATTGCCGCTTCGTCCACGGCGGAGAGGCGGGTCGGAAGGACACCCACTCTTG
>PLZT01000170.1 GCA_003152255.1 Methylocystaceae bacterium
AACGCGATTTTGAAAGAGGTTCCGTTTGACGAGCGGATAATCACAATCGAAGACACGCGCGAAGTGAAGCCGCTGCAAAAAAACTTCCTGCCGCTGGTGGCGTCGAAGGGCGATCAAGGGCAGGCGCGGGTGACGATCGAGAGCCTGCTGCAAGCGGCGATGCGCTTGCGTCCTGATCGCATTTTCCTTGGCGAAATTCGCGGCTCGGAAGCCTATTCGTTCCTGCGCGCCGTCAACACGGGGCATCCCGGCTCAATCACCACAATCCACGCGGACAGTCCCTCGGGCGCATTCGAGCAGGTCGCGCTCTGCGTCATGCAGGCGGCCGCTGGCCTGCGCAAAGACGAGATTGTCAGCTACGTGAAAACCGTTTTGCCCATTGTCATTCAACAAAGCCGCCTGGGCGGATGGCGCGGCACCAGCGAAANNTATTTTTCGCGCATGGCCGCGTGGAGAGCGGAGAAAAAAGCCAATGAACCGAGTGTGGGCCGATAGGATTGTTCGTACTCTGGCCGCTCTGATCGCGGCCGGCGTGCTTTGGATCGTCGCTTACGAAATTGCGGTCGGAACCCGTTTCAAAAAGAACGATCCCACCGAAGGGGCGTCACGGTGGGCTTTAATCCGAACGCAGTTCGCCGATAGGGATTTCTCGACGTTCGGATGGAATACCGTGCTGCTCGGGCCGCGCCATTTCTGGCAGCGATTGGAATATCCGCCAACTCAAGAGGAGGCGCTTAGACGCGGGGGCTGGGCGTTCGTGTTCGTGGCCGCGGTCGGTGTCGCGCTGGCTATCGCGCTCAAGGCGAACGGTCCAGCAAAGCATAAGGGCGACGCGCAATTCGGCTCCCTGCTCGATGCCGCTCGCCGGCGTTTGACGGGTCGGCGCGGACTCATTCTCGGCAAGATGAACGGCACGGTTATTCGCAACGCGGACCCCGCGCACATCTTAATGATCGCGCCGAGCCGGTCGGGCAAGGGCTCCGGGTTTATCGTGCCGAATGGCTATGACCACGATGGGTCGTTCGTGTTTTGGGACACGAAGCGCGAGAACTTCGATATTCTGTCGCGCTACATGCGCGACCAGGGCGTGAAGGTTTTTCTGTTCCGGCCGGGCGGAACCCAGTCGCATAGATACAACCCGCTCGATTTCGTTCGGCGCGACGAAAACATGCCAACCGATTGCGCAGTCGTGGCGTCCTTCCTTGTCCCCGAGCGCGCCGACGACACCTGGTCGGGCGCGGCACGTATGCTGCTGGCGACGCTCATTGGTTACGTCTTGGCCTCTCGCAATTGTGAGGGCTCGCGTCATTTGCGCGGCGTCGCGAGAATGACAGTCACGGGCAAGGACATTTCCATGGTTCTAAAGTCGCTGGCGCGGAGCGAAGGTCATTTGCTGCCGCGATGGATCGTCGACGGTTTCAATCAATATGTGGCGTTGGAGCCTGAAACCCGAAACAGCGCGGTGTTCAACGTCAATATGGCGATGAACCCTTGGAACAATCCGCTGATTTCCTCGGCGACGGAAACCTCGGACTTTGATCTGAGAGAGTTTCGGCGCGAGCGCATGGCGGTTTTTGTCGCCTGCAGCATCCCTGAACTCGTGCAATTTCGTCCGATCATCAGGATATTTTTCCAGCAGGTCCACGATCTCTTGATGGATAAGCGGCCTGGCCCGGACGAACGCTATGAAGTGTTGATCGCCTTGGACGAGTTTTACCACCTGGGACCGATGCACTCGCTGCTGACAAAAATCACGATTTCGGCCGGCTACAAATTTCGCATGGCGATCATGATTCAAAACATGGCGCAGCTCGACGAACTCTACGGCAAGCCTCTCCGTCAATCGACGCTGGCCGGGTCGCAGGTGAAGCTGTTTTTGGCGATCGACGATTTGGAGACGGCGAATTACCTGTCGGAAATGCTCGGCGATACGACCGTCAAGGTGACGACGCCGGTCAGGCGCGCCGGTGGCCGTATCTTTGCGTCGGCTGGTGAGAACGTCCATTATGAGGCGAAGGCGCTGCGGAGCGCGCAAGAGTTGCGGGAGACGCCGGAGCGAGAGGCGATCTTGATCGTTCGCAGCGCCCGCCCATTCTTGCTTCGCGTTTTTCGGCATTACGAAGACAGCCCGTTCAAGGAAATCTACGCCCGCTATGGCGAGATTCCCATCACTGTCCCGGTTTTGCGAAGATGGGAAGATCGCGACATGGGCGCGATCCTGCAAAGCTCGGGGAGTTCGAACGCTGCGGCGCAGCCGGTCCAAGAAAGGGCACAGCCGTCACGGGCGCGCGAGACGGAGCCAGCCGCAGCCATAGAGACCGAACAGGCCGCGCCCACCGGTGTCGAAGAGAAAAAGCCGTTCGCGACGCCGGTCCTCACAAGCGTCGAAATGATGCAGATTGATGATGGCAAGAACTTCAAAGCGTTTTTGGAGAGCGAAAAACTGAAAACAAATGATGCGGCGACTCGGGCCAAGTTCGATAAATTGATTGCTGAAATAGACGAAGTCGGGGCCACGATCATCGGGCTCCCGGCGCCTATCCTCGCTGAGTGAAGGGAAGGCCGCCTGCCTCCCGCCGCGGTTCGTGATTTCGATAGCCACGATAGATCGACGGGCGGCGTCTCTCCAACTCCGCCGCCGGTTCAACTCCGCAGGACGACACAGGCTCCGCCCGCGCGGAGAATCTTTTCGCATATTGCGTTAGCCGCCGCGCGCGAGGCCGCGGGCGCGCGGATTTGATAATAGGTGCTGAAGCCAAATCTGAGTATGCGACCGGCGATAATCATGGGTTCGATGTCGCGGAGAATATCGGGAAAGCTCCTCCGGGCACGCGCATAGGCGGCCAGCGCCGCCGCCTTCGAGAAATTTCCGGCAAGCTGGACGCCCCATGGCGCAAACAGGGCCGAGCCGGCAAAGTGACGAGGTTCCTTGCGGCGAATGACGGATGCCGCTTGTGAACAGGATAGCGCGGCGGATATTGGGCTGTCGGTCATCGTCGCCGACGCGGCGTCGGCGATCCAATCTTCGACCGGATGCCGCGTGATGGCCAGAACATAGTCCCGGGTCTCGGTGGGCAAATTGCCGTGGCCCGCGAGCCAGACCGCGACACGGTTGGAACCGGCGTTATAGGCGGCGGCGGCCACGCCGAGATTGCCGAAACGCCGCTTGAGGTCGACGAGAAGTTCAGCGGCTTTTGGTATCGCTTTTTCGGGATCGAAAGGATCGGCGAGGCCGCGCTCGTCAGCCGTCCGCGGCATGAATTGCGCCACGCCTTGCGCGCCTGCCGGACTGATGACGTCGGCGCGGAAGCTGCTTTCCCGCCAGATCAGCCGCGTCAGGAACGCGACCGGAAGACCCTGAGCTCGAGCCGACGACTCGATAAGGCGGCAGACGGACGTTTCGATCGATTCCGCCTTGCGCGCAACCGCGCCCTCCGATTCCGCCAACGCGGCGCCGTCATAAAACAGGACAAGCAAGACCGAGGCTCGAAGGATGGAGCGCTGTCGCATCGAGATGTCTCGCATTCGCCGTGTCATGGACAAGCTAGCCACGGCTCAAGCCTTCATATCGTCTTCCCGCGGGGCGCTGGAATAGGCCGCCATTGCCTTCATGTGAACGGGTCGCGGCCCAGATCCCGCGTTTCTCAAAAAGCCGTTGCCGCGTACGGATTCTCTCGGCGACTCACCGCGCCGCCTTGCACAGGCGCCGTTTCCATTTC
>PLZT01000608.1 GCA_003152255.1 Methylocystaceae bacterium
GTGGGAGAAGGACGCGCCCCGTCATCCCAGCCTCCTTCTCAACACGCTTAGCGCCACCGCGCAGGCGTTGGAGACGTTGAGGCTCTTGATCGCGCCTGGCGTATCGAGGCGGGCGACGGCGACGCAGCGCTCGCGGGTCAGGCGGCGCAGGCCCTTGCCTTCCGCACCGAGCGCCAGCGCCACGGGCGCCTGCAGCGGGACCGTCTCCAGCGTGTCCGCCCCTTCCGAGTCGAGGCCGAGGATCGTGTAATTGTGGTCGGCGAGTTCTTCCATCGCGCGCGCGAGATTGACGACGCTGACGATCTCGACATGCTCCAGCCCGCCCGACGCGGCCTTGGCCAGCACGCCGGAAAATTGCGGGCTGTGGCGCTCGGTGACGACGATCGCCTCCACGGCGAAGGCCGCCGCCGTGCGAAGAATCGCGCCGACATTATGCGGGTCGGTGATCTGGTCGAGCAGCAGGATCAGCCCGCCGGTCGCCGCGACATCGGAGAGGTCGCGCTCGGGCAGGGGGCCGGCCTCCAGCAGCAGTCCCTGATGCACGGCCTCCTCGCCAAGCCGCCGCGTCAATTCGCGCGCCTCGACGAGTTGGGGCTTCAGCCCCGCCGCCTTCGCCGCGTCCTCGATGCGTGCAATCGCGTTGGCGGTGGCGTAGAGCGCCACGAGCTTGCGCTTGCCGGCGGTCAGCGCCTCGCGCACGGCGTGGGCGCCATAGATCAGCGCGGCGTCGGCGGGCCGCGCGCCGCCTTCGCGTCGCGGCTTGCCGGCGGTCAGCGCCTCGCGCACGGCGTGGGCGCCATAGATCAGCGCGGCGTCGGCGGGCCGCGCGCCGCCTTCGCGTCGCGGCTTGCCGGCGGGTCGGCGGTTGTGGGCGCTCATCTTTTTCTCCTCACCGCAGCACCGCCGGTTTGATCCACCAGCCCGGATGCGCGGCCCTTATCGCGCGGGCGGCCTTCACGGCGGCGCGCGGCGTCGTGAACAGGCCATAGCATGTCGCCCCCGACCCCGACATGCGCGCGAGTCTGGAGCCCTTCGCGCCGCCCAGCACCGCGAGCACGTCGCCGATGACGGGCGCCTGGACCGCCGCCGCATGTTCGAGATCGTTGCGGCCCCTGGCCAGCGCGCGCCACAGCGCCTCGCGCTCCATGTCGGGCTCTATCGCGGGATGGGCGGAGCCGTCCGCGCGCTCGCCGGGGGAAAGGCCGAGCCGCTGGAACACGGGCTTGGTCTCGACCGCGACGCCCGGGTTGATCAGCACGGCGGGCAGGGCCGGGAGATTTAGCGGCGCGCTCACATCCTCTCCCGCGCCGCGCATGAAGCGCGCGCGAGGGTCGAGGCACACGGGCACGTCGGAGCCGGTCGCGCGCGCGGCGTCCATCAGGCGCGGATCGCCCTCGCGGAGTCCGTTGGCGCGGGCCAGCAGCCGCAGCGCCGCGGCGGCGTCCGACGATCCCCCGCCAATGCCGGCGGCCACGGGGAGCCGCTTGGTCAGGCGGAACGCGCCGAGGGCAAGACCCGGAACGCGCGCGGAAAGCTCGCGGGCGGCGCGGAGCACAAGATTGTCCGGCCCCGCCCCCGCCGCTTGCGCCGTGGGGCCGACGACTTCAAGCGAGAGCGCGGCGTCTGGCTCCAGCGACAGCGCGTCGCCGTCGCCGGTGAAGGCGACGAGGCTTTCCAATTCGTGATAGCCGTCCGTCGCGCGGCGTCCCAGCACATGCAGCGTGAGGTTGATTTTGGCCGGGGCGCGGGTGGTCAGCATGACCACCGCAATAGAAGATCGCCGCGCCGCGCGCTAGACCTCATGCTCGATCGACCCATTCGGATTTAATGCCCCCGGCCCCTCACCTCACCTCTCCCCGCAAGCGGGGAGAGGGGGCGTCAACGCGGCTCCCTTCGCCATGAGTTGACGGGATAACAATGACATATACGAATGGGCGGATTGCCCGCCGCCTCCTCTCCCCGCTTGCGGGGAGAGGTACGGCGAGGGGCTTGGGGCATTTCGCGCCGCGGCGGGTCATGCCGCTAGGCTCGACCTTCGCGGAAGCCGTCTTCCGGCGACTCATCGTGATCCGCCAGCGGCAATGTGAAGCTGAGGATCGCGCCGCCGTCGGGATTGGGCTCTCCCCATAGCTCTCCGTAATGCGCCTCCACGATCGAGCGGGAGATCGTCAGACCGACGCCCATTCCATGCGCCTTGTTGCTCACGAAGGGCTCGAACAGATGTCTCTTGTCATCTTCCATGAAACCGGCGCCGGTGTCGACGATATCGGTGCGGATCATGCTGTCTTCGGTCAATGATGTTGAAATAGTCAGCAGGCGTTTCGTGGAGGCGCTCATCGCTTCGATGGCGTTCCGCTTCAGATTGACGATGACTTGCTGGATCTGGATTTTGTCGGCGAGGACGCGATCGTCCTTCGCGTCCAAATTGAGCACCACATGAGCGCTTATCGCCTTCGCGATCGCATTGGTGAGTTCGCACGCCTCCGCGATCAGATCATGCAGGTGGTGAACAGTTTTGTCCGGCTCGCCGCGCGAGACGAATTGGCGCATATGTTTAAGGATCGTCGCGGCTCGGACCGCCTGGACCGCGGCCTTCCCTATTGTGTCTTCCACATTCTCCGGGCGCAGCTTTGGCGGCATTTTTAGCGAGCGTTGAGCCGCGGAGAGGTACGTTATGATCGCGCTGAGCGGCTGATTGATTTCGTGCGCCAGCGCGGTCGCCATTCCTCCCATGGCGTTCAGGCGGTCCGCGTGCAGCGCTTGCATTCTTTCCTCGATTTTGCGCGATTCAGTCAGATTGCGCACGAAACCGACCGTGAGGCGTTGGCCATCGAGCGGAATCTCGCTCATCGCGTATTCTATCGGGAACAGCGAGCCGTCTTTATGTCGTCCCTGGGCTTCGTGGGTGCGTCCGCTAAATCTCTTCGTCCAGATTCGCATTACCTTGGCGGGGACGCGATCCCATTTAATGCTCCGTGTCGCGGGCGCCAGCGCGCTGATATTCTTGCCCATCACTTCGGACGCCGTGTAGCCAAACATTCGCAACGCCGCGGAATTGGCGAATAATATGGTTCCGGCCTCGTCGAGCGTGAGAATCCCGTCGTTGACGCCTTCGACGGTGGCCCGCAACCGCGCCTCGCTTTCCCTGAGAGATCGCGCCGCCCGGCGGCGCGCGTAGCTCGTGAAGACCACCCAACGGCCGTGTTCTCGGATGAGCGCGAAATCATGGTTGGAGATGGCGTCGAAAATTTCGCGCATGCCGAATTTTTCCGAGGAATAGGAACAGATCGCGAGCATGCGGTTGCAGGCGATGTCGGGGTCGAGCTTGGCCTCATAGTCAATGAACGGCTTAAACTCGTCCGCCGCTAGCCCGTCTTATTCACCGG
>PLZT01000226.1:0-6564 GCA_003152255.1 Methylocystaceae bacterium
CAAGCCGCTCGCCCCAAATGCGCAGCTGTTCGACGGCTGCGGCGCGAAAAGTGTCGCCGGCGCCGAGAACCACGCTTTTACCCTCGCCGCGCCATTTGGAGGCGAGCTTGGCGATGGTGGTCGTCTTGCCCGATCCGTTGACGCCCACGACCAACACCACGAAGGGGCGCTTCGAGGCGTCGATCTCGAAGGGCAGGGCCACCGAATTCAGGATGCGTTCGACCTCGCGGGCGAGAATCGCGCGCACTTCCTCGGGCTCGATGTTCTTTTCATAGCGCGCCGCGCCGACGGCCTGGGTGATACGCGCGGAAGCGGCGACGCCGAGGTCGGCGCGTAGCAGCACGTCCTCGAGTTCGTCGAGCGTGAGCGCGTCGAGCTTGCGCTTGGTGAAAATTTCGGCGATGCCCTTGGAGATCGCCTGCGACGAGCGGAACAGGCCGCCAAACAGCCGCTCGCGCCAGGAGCGTTTCGGCGGTCCGTCTGGCGCCGCCGCGCCGTCGGGCGGCGATTCGCTTGTGGGAGCGCTCGCGCCGCGTCCAAAGAGCCGCGCGAAAACGCCCCGTTTTTCTTTCGCCTCCTCGCCGTCCTTACTCATTGAAACTCCCGCTTCGCGGCCAAAACTCCAGAACCAAGTCCGCTCCAGGAGCCAGAGCTGGCGACTTTGGCCGCGCTTTCAAGCCATTTGCGTTATATCTCATCCGCCAGCCCGCGCTAGCCGCGTCTTTTCCTCGACCTCAAAAGAGCACCCGCCCTTGCCCTTCTCGATTCTGACGCCGCTCATCGTCGCGACGGCCTTGTTCATGGAGAATCTCGACGGCACCGTATTGGCGACGGCCTTGCCCGCGATGGCCGTGGATTTGAACGAGGATCCGGTCGCGCTCAAACTCGCGCTGACCTCGTACCTTCTTGCCCTGGCGGTTTTCATACCGCTGTCGGGCTGGGCGGCGGATAAATTCGGCTCCCGCAAGGTTTTTCGCGCCGCGATTCTGGTCTTCACCCTGGGTTCGATCCTGTGCGGCCTCTCCACCACGCTGCTAGATGTCGTGCTGTCGCGCGTCGTGCAGGGCATGGGCGGCGCCATGATGGTGCCCGTGGGGCGCCTGGTGATTTTGCGCACGGCGCCGCGCGCGGAGCTTGTGCGCGCCCTGGCCTGGCTCACGATACCCGCGCTCGTTGGCCCGTTGATCGGTCCGCCGCTCGGGGGCTTCATCGCGACCTATTTTCACTGGCGCTATATTTTCTGGATCAACGTGCCGATCGGCGCGCTTGGCGTGTTGCTGACCAGCCGCTACATCCCCGATCTGCGCGAGGCGGACGTGGGGCCGCTCGACGTGCGCGGCGCGATGCTCTCGGGCTTGGGGCTCTCCTGTCTGGTGTTTGGTCTCAGCATCGTCGGACGCGGATTCGCGCCCCCGCTCGTCGTCGCGGGCCTGATCATCGTCGGCGCTGGCGCGATTTTCGCCTATGTGCGACATGCGCGGGTGGCGCCCGCGCCGATCCTCGATCTGGGCCTGCTCGCCATACCGACCTTTCGGGCCGCGATCCTTGGCGGGTTTCTGTTTCGCATCGGCATTGGGGCCATTCCGTTTCTGTTGCCGCTGCTGTTGCAGGCGGGCTTCCATTTGACGGCCTTTCAATCGGGGTCGCTGACCTTCGTCGCGGCGGCGGGAGCGATGGCGATGAAGACGGCGGCGCAGCCGATCCTGCGCGCCTTCAGCTTTCGCCGCGTGCTGATCGTCAACGCCTGGTTCACCGCGGCGACGCCGCATTGGGTCGTCATGGCCGTGCTGCTGGTCGGCGGCTTCTTCCGTTCGCTCGAATTCACCGCGCTCAACGCCATAGGCTACGCCGAGATCGATCAGCGCGCGATGAGCCGGGCGACCAGTTTTTCCGCGGTGGGCCAGCAATTGTCGCAATCGGCCGGCGTCGCGATCGGCGCCGCCGCGCTGGAGATCGCCCGCGCCGCGCATGGCGGCGGCGCGCTGCTGACGGCGGATTTCACGCCGGCGTTTTTCGTGGTGGCGGCGGTGTCGGCGGCGTCGGTGTTTTCCTTCTGGCGGCTCGCGCCCAACGCGGGCGACGAAATGGCCGGACGCGTGGGAGTGGAGGGCGCGGCGTGAATCGGAGTTACGCTTCCCGCGCCGCTCCCCGAAATCCCGTCGCCAGCACATAAAGCTCGGCGGACCCGGCTCGGCTCGCCGCCGGCTTCACATGGCGCACCACGGCGAAATCGCGCTTGAGCCGCGCCAGCAACTGCCCCTCGGTGCCGCCCTGCAACACCTTGGCGACGAAAAAGCCGCCGGGCGAGAGCACCTCGCACGCGAAATCCGCCGCCAGATCCGCCAAGGCGACGATCTTGAGGTGATCGGTCGCCTTGTGACCCGTCGCGTTGGCGGCCATGTCGGACATGACGCCATCGGCCCCGCCGCCGAGCATCGTCTTGATGAACTCGGGCGCGTCCTCGTCGTTGAAATCCTTGACGGCGAACGAGACGCCGGAGATCGGCTCCATGTCGAGCAAATCGACCCCGACGACCTTGCCCTTTCCCTCGGCGACTTTCACCCGTTCGGCCGCGATCTGCGACCAGCCGCCCGGCGCGGCGCCAAGATCGACAATGCGCATTCCCGGCTTCAGGAGGTGATAGCGCTCGTCCATCTCCAGCAGCTTATAGGCCGCGCGGGAGCGATATCCGTCGCGCTTGGCGCGCGCGACATAAGGGTCGTTGAGTTGGCGCTGCAACCACAGCGTCGACGACAGCGAGCGCTTTCGCGCGGTTTTCACCCTTACCTTGAGCGAGCGTCCGCCCGCGCGGCCGTCGTCGCCCTCGCCGGTCTTCGTCATGCCGAGACCCTTTCGCGCGGGGTGAACAGGCCGTCCGCGCCGGGCTCCATCGCAAATCGCCGTTTGTGATAGGCCGAGAGCGTGTCGCGATGGCCGATCGAGACGACGCTTGTGTTCGGCAGGCGCTGTTTAAGCGCCCCGTAGATGTCGGCTTCGAGCGTTTCGTCGAGCGCGGAAGTGGCTTCGTCGAGGAAGAGCCAGTCGGGCTTCGCGAGCAGCGCCCGCGCGATCGCGACGCGCTGCTGCTCGCCGCCCGAGAGGCGTTGAGCCCAATTGCTTTGCTCGTCGAGTTGGCCTTGGAACTGGGACAGCTTCGCGGCGCTCAGGGCCGATTTGATCTCATCGCTTGAATAGGCGCTGGCCTCGTTGGGATAGGTCAGCGCGGCGCGAAGCGAGCCGATCGGTATATAAGGCCGTTGCGGGAGCAGCATCAGGGAGGCGCCCTTCGGCGTTCCGATGGTCCCTTCGAAATAGGGCCATATGCCCGCGATGGCGCGAAACAGCGTGGACTTGCCGGAGCCCGAAGGCCCGGACAGCAACACGGATTCGCCCTTGGCGAGTCTGATCCCCCTGGCGTCGACGATGCGCCGCCCGTCCGGCAGCATCAGCGCGAGGTCCAGCGCGACATCCGATTTCTCGGTCGGTTGCGCCGCGGGTCGCGACATAAGCTCGTCGGCGCGCTCCGTGGCGGCGTCGAAGGTGGCGAGACGGTCCAGCACGGATCGGTAATCGGCGAGATAGGTGTAATAGTTGACGATGAAGTTCAGCGCGCCCTCGACCTCCGCGAAGGCGTCCAACGTTTGCCTCACGACGCCGAACTTGATCTGGCCGATCAACATGAAGGGCGCGACGACGGCGAGGGGAAATATCCCCGACAATTGATGATACGTCGCGGTGAAGGTGACGAGCCTTTTGCGCAAGCCGATGATGTCGAGATAGTTCGCGACAATCGCGCCGAACCGCTTTCCAAGCGAGGCGCGTTCGGTCGTCTCGCCGGACAGCAGCGCGACCTGTTCTCCATATTCGCGCATGCGCGCCAGCGAAAAGCGGAAATCGGCCTCGCGGCGCTGGCGCTTGAACATCAGCCCGGTCAGCGGGCGGCCGATCCAATGCGTCGCGAGCGTTCCGCCCAACGCGTAAATCAGCGCCACCCAGAACAACCATCCCGGCAGCACGACGCCCTTGGCGATAGGGAATGCGAGCTGCGCGGAAATACTCCACAGGAGAATGGAATAGGAAACGACGGAACTCAGCGTGGAGATCAGCAGAATGGTGAAGGAATAAATGCCGTAACCTTCCTCGCCCCCGTCGATGAAGCGGTTCACGTCCTCGGCGATGCGCTGGTCGGGGTTGTCCGCGGCCGTTCCCGTGAGCGCCATCGCGTAATGCCGATGCCCGCCAAGCCAGCGGTCGACATAGTGCTTGGTGAGCCAGCGGCGCCAGCGCAGAATGAGGTATGACTTGATGACATATTCGGTGACCGCCGTGGCGATGTAGATGAACGCCAAAGGCGTGAAGCCGAACAGAAGCTTGGCCCAGAACACGCTGGCGTTCATCTCCTGCAGCGCGTTGTAATAGTCGCGGCGGATGAAGGTGAGCGCGACGGAAATGCCGACTATTCCCTGATTGAACAACACCAGGACGACGATCGTGATGACGGCGATCAGAGGTTCGGACGCCCTGAAGGCTGGAAACGGCCAGATGCGCATCTCGCTCGCGGCGTCGCTGTCGAAATACAAATCGGCGATCCGCGTCATCTCCTGGACGATGGGGCTGCGCGAGACGAGATATACGAGAATCGAAAACACCGCGACCGTCAGGGCCATTGTTTCGGGCAGCGAATAATCTTGCAGGGCCGCGGGCCAATGACCCTCGACCTCGATAAGATTAAGGACTCCGAACACAATTGTTTCGGTCGAGAAGATGCCGACGAAAATCTTCAGAAAGCTCGATATTTCGGACGAGCGCCAGGTGGTGTAAGCGCAGAGCAGCGCTCCCGCCGCCAGCAGAAGAGTCTCCGTGTCATCTTTATGCACTCCCGCGATAACCGCGAGAAACGCGAGAACCGCGACCGCCACGGCCAATTTTCGCATGTTTGTCTCCAATTTCACCAAGGCCGCGCACAGCGTCGACCATCGCCGCGAAGCCGGGTTGCGCGCTTCTCTCTAAAGCAGCTTCTTAAAACGGGGGATAGGCTAATGTAAGAGCGGAGCGCGCCGAGTTCATTGATTTCCGGCCGCTCCCATTCAAGCTTGGGCGATTGGGGCGAGCTTCGCCGCATTCGCGCGATTGAAGCCTCGACGAGGCTTCACGGCGGCGAGCCCGCGAAGACGCCGCTAATTAAATGGCGGCGAGCCCCAACTTGGCGGGAGCTCGTCTTTCGTCAAAAACCGGATCTCCGCCGCGTTGACGCTTCCAGCAAGCATCAGCGCCGCGAGACGAAGCCTATTCCGCTTCGTCCGGAACAATGTCGCCGTTAATGCGCGCCACCAAGACCGGTGACGCCTTGAATGTCAATACCTTGCGCGGGCAAATGGGGGCTTCGATCCCTGTCTTGGGGTTGCGTCCGACGCGCCCGCGTTTTTCCCGTACGTTGAAGGTGCCAAATGACCGCAACTTCACCTGCTCACCACGCGTCAGCGCGTCGCAAATTTCATCGAAGGTCGCGTCCAGGATCTTGCGCGCGTCCGCTCGAGATAGAGCGGTGCAACAGCCGTAGACAGCCTCCCGCAACGCGGCCCGCGTCAAGGCCGCGCCTGAACTACCGTCCTTTATCGCCATGTTAAGATTTCTGGCGGGAGCACGATGAAAATTGGTTCGTAAGATGTGTCCGACACGATAGTCCCCCGACCCCTTCGCGCCGCTGACGATAAACTGAGCACTACCGACACTCAATACCGCCACGCAAGCTTTGCGACGACTTAGCCTAATAATAAATCAGAAAAATGCAAGCCTTACCTCACCTTGCCCATAAGCCCGCGCTCGCCGGAGCGCGGGTTCCGATAAAACACGTCGAAACCATGGACCGCGCCCGCATCACCAGATTGCTCCTCCCGCGAACGGATTCGGGCGCTTGGGCTCGCCCCTTCAAGTGGGAAGTTTAACCCTGTGTTTGGATACGGGGATCATCGACCGTATCTTGCGGATGCGTTCGATGTCGATATGGGTCGAAACAAGTCCAGGTCCCTCCGAGGCCTTGGCGACCACATGGCCCCAGGGGTCGGCGATCAAGGAATTGCCGTAGGTGAAGCGCGTCTCGTGGCCGGCCTTGTGCGCGCCCGTTTGAGCCGGGGCGCAAATATAGGCCTGCACTTCGATGGCGCGGGCTCGGCACAGCACTTCCCAGTGATCCTTGCCGGTGACCAGCGTGAAGGCCGAGGGCAGGGCGATCATATCCGCGCCCTTTTCGGCGAGGGCCTGGAAGAGGTATGAAAAACGCAGATCGTAGCAAATCGCGCAGCCGACCGTGACGCCCTCGCAATCATATGTCACCACGTCGCCGCCCGGCTTGAAGGCGGCGCTTTCGTGATATTTGGCGCCGTCCGGCGCTGTGATGTCGAACATATGAATCTTGCGATAACGCGCGACTTCCTGGCCCTCGCGGTTGAACGCCACGCTGGTGTTGTGGATGCGCTCGTCGCCGGGGATTTTCTCCAGGATCGAGCCGGCGTGAATGAACATCCGATGCTCGCGCGCGAGATTTTGGCAGAGCGTATAGGCCGG
>PLZT01000226.1:6602-12277 GCA_003152255.1 Methylocystaceae bacterium
CGCTTGTCGCGCTTCCCGCTAGGCGGCGCCTTGGGTGCGGCGCAACACGGGTTTGCGCGCGGCCAGCGTTTCGTCGAGCCGCCGGCGGGGCGCATGCAGCGGCGCGGCGCGGAACGCCGCTTCATCGCCTTGCAGAGCCCTCTCGCCAAGGCGCCGCAGCGTCGCGATGAAGAGATCGAGCGAGGCCTTCGANNGTCATTGGGTGGAAACCCTCGTCGATCATCGCCTTGGCGAAGTCCAGCGTGGTCACCCCGGTTCCCGCGAGCCATGCGTCGTCGAACAGAACCTCATGCATGCAGGGCCGGTCGCCAAAGGGCGCCGTCATCATGTCGCGCAGCCTCGCGCGCACATAATTGGCCGAGAGCACCGCGTCGCGCGAGGCTTGCGCCAGCCCGTCCGCGCCATGCGCCAGCATATAAGCGAGCGCGCGCGTGAACATGCCCATTTGACCGTGAAAAGCCGTGATGCGGCCAAAGCCCCGCGTTCCCCGGACATCCTCCTTGAGCCGCAATCCGCCGTCCTCGCGTATGAGCAAAGGCGCGGGCGCGAAGGGCGCGAGGCGCGCCGAAAGGACGACCGGCCCGGCGCCCGGACCGCCCCCGCCGTGCGGGGTCGAGAAGGTCTTGTGCAGATTAATGTGCATCGCGTCGACGCCGAAATCGCCCGGACGCGCCAAACCGGCGATCGCGTTGAAATTGGCGCCGTCGCAATAAAAATAGCCGCCGGCGTCGCGGACCATCTTGGCGATCTTAGCGATATCGCGCTCGAACAGGCCGCAGGTGTTGGGGTTCGTCAGCATGATCGCCGCGACATCCGGGCCGAGCAACGGCTCGACCGCTTCGGCGTGCAGGATTCCATCGACGCCGGTCGGGATCGCGCGCAGTTCGAAGCCGAGCAGCGCGGCGCTGGCGGGATTGGTGCCATGCGCGGATTGCGGAACCAGAACGGTCTTGCGCGTCGCGGATTCGCCGCGCGCGGCGATCGCCGATTTGATCGCCATCAGGCCGCAGCTTTCGCCATGCGCGCCGGCCTTGGGCGATAGCGCCAGCGCCTCCATGTTGGTCAGCGTCAACAGCCAATGCGTGAGCTGCTCCATCACCTCCAGCGCGCCCTGCACGGTCGATTGCGGCTGCAGCGGATGAATGTCGGCGAAGCCGGCGAGCCGCGCCATCTTCTCGTTGAGGCGCGGATTATGTTTCATCGTGCAGGACCCCAGCGGATAGATGCCGCCGTCGATCGAATAGTTCTTGCGTGAGAGCCGAACATAATGACGCAGCGTCTCCGGCTCGGAAAGGCCGGGCAGGGCGACCGGCGCCTCGCGCTCCAGCCCGCCGAGGCAGGAGGCGAAGGGCGCGGGCTCCTCGATGTCGACGCCGGTCGCGTCATCGCGCCCGATGTCGAACAACAAGGGTTCTTCGATTTCGAGCCCGCGGTTGCCGGTGAAGGTCGCGGGCGCTTCCGTCGTCTTGAGTTGATCGAGCATCACAGCGCTCCCTTCAGTTCCGCGACGAGGGTCGCGCGGTCTTCGTCAGTGTTCATTTCCGTGCTGGCGAGCAGAAGCAGATCGTCGAGTCCCGCGCCCGGCAACAGCCGCGACACCGGAACGCCGGCGAGCACGCCGCGCGCCGCGAGACGCTCGACAAGCGCCGCCGCGTCGCCGTTCACGCGCACGGTGAATTCATTGAAGAAGCTCTTGCTGAGCACTTCGACGCCTTCGAGTTGCGCCAGCATATCTTTCAGCGCGACGGCGTTGGCGTGGTTTACGCGGGCGAGGCGGGCGAGGCCCGTCCCGCCGAGCAGCGTCATGTGGATGCTGAAGGCCAGCGCGCACAGGCCCGAATTGGTGCAGATGTTGGAGGTGGCCTTGTCGCGGCGGATATGCTGTTCGCGGGTCGAGAGCGTCAGCACATAGCCGCGCCGTCCTTCGGCGTCGACCGTCTCGCCGCAGAGGCGCCCCGGCATTTGCCGCAGGAACTCTTGGCGCGTCGCGAACAGCCCGACATAGGGGCCGCCAAAATTGAGCGCATTGCCGATCGACTGGCCTTCGCCGACGACAATATCGGCGCCCATCGCGCCGGGCGAGGTCAGCAGACCCAGCGACACGGCCTCGGTGAACACCGCGATCAGCAGCGCGCCATGACGATGGCAGGCGTCGGCGACGGCGCGAAGATCGCGAAGATTGCCGAAGAAATCCGGCGTCTGCACGATCACGCAGGAGAAGCTGTCGTCGATTTGGGCGATCAAATCCTCGGCCGCCGTCACGTCCGGCGCGAGCGCTGCGATCTCGTCGCCGGCGAGCCGCGCCACGGTGCGCGCGACCTCGGCGTATTGCGGATGCAGCCCGCCCGAGAGCAGCGCCTTGCGCCGCTTGGTGATGCGATGCGCCATCAGCATCGCTTCGGCGCAGCCAGTGGAGCCGTCGTACATCGAGGCGTTGGCGATCTCCATGCCGGTGAGGGTCGCTACCTGCGTCTGGAACTCGAATAAATATTGCAACGTGCCCTGCGAGATTTCCGGCTGATAGGGCGTGTAGCTGGTGAGGAATTCCGAGCGTTGAATCAGATGATCGACGCTGGCCGGCACGTGATGCCTGTAGGCGCCAGCGCCGACAAAAAACGGCGCCTGGCTCGCGGGAAGATTCTTGGCCGCGAGCCTTGCGAGATGACGCTCGACCTCTATTTCGGATTTTCCGCGCGGCAGATCGAAATCTTCGACAACGCCGCCCGGCATGTCCGCGAAAAGCTCCGCAATGTCGGCGACGCCGATCGCGCGGCGCATTTCGTCGCGATCCGCGTTGCTCAGGGGATGGTAGCGCATCTCGATCTCCTCGGCCCGGCCGTTGGATTAAAGGCTATTCACATGGGTTTGGTAGGCGTCCTCGTCGAGCAAGCCGGCGAGTTCGTCAGGCTCGGAAAGACGCAGCTTCACGAACCAGCCCGCGCCGAGCGGGTCTTCGTTGACGACCGCCGGCGACGTGTCGAGTTCGCCATTCACTTCGACGACTTCGCCAGATATGGGCGAAAACAGCTCGCTCGCCGCCTTCACGCTTTCGATGGTGGCGAGTTGCTCGCCCTTGGCGATTTTCTTGCCGACCGACGGCAGTTCGATAAACACGATGTCGCCAAGTTGCGACTGGGCGTAATCGGTGACGCCGACGATGCCAATGTCGCCGTCGACGCGGACATATTCATGGTCCGTGGTGAAACGCGTTGCGGTCATGTGCGATCCTTTCGAAGATGGACATAGCGATGCGGGACGAATGGGAGTTTCGTGACGACGAGTTCGACCGGCTTTGCCCGCAGTTCGGTGGTTAGCGATGTTCCGGGCTCGGCGAGCGCGCGTTCGACGTAGCCCATGGCGATCGGCCGCCCGAGGCTTGGCGAGAACCCGCCCGAGGTGACGCGCCCGACTTGCCGCCCGTCGCTGGCCAGAATCGCCGCGCCTTCGCGCACCGGCGCCTTGCCTTGCGGCGCGAGGCCGACGCGCAGCCGCGCCGGCCTCTGATCCAGCGCCGCGCGAATCCGCGCGAAGCCGGGAAAACCGCCCTCGACGCGCCGCCGTTTGCCGATCGAAAAAACCAGTCCGGCTTCGACCGGATCGGTGGTCGCGTCAATGTCATGGCCGTAAAGGCAGAGGCCCGCCTCCAGCCGCAGCGAGTCGCGCGCGCCGAGACCAACGGGCGCGACATCGGGGTGGTCGAGCAGACGCAGCGCGAAGCCCTCGGCGATGACCGCGGGCAGCGAGATTTCGAAGCCATCCTCGCCCGTGTAGCCGGAGCGCGTGACATAAATTCCGGCGCCCTCGTAATCGAAGGCGCGCCACTCCATGAAACTCAGCTCCTCGACGCCGGGAAGCGGCCCCTTAAGCGCGTCAACGGCGCGCGGCCCCTGCAGCGCAAGCATCGCGCGCGTTCCCTGGACATGCAGCGCGAGTTGAGGGAGTTTGCGCGCGATCAGCGCGAAGTCTTGCACTTTGGTGGCGGCGTTGACGACGAGGAACAGGCGTTCGTCACGTCCCGGCAGCCGCGTCGCCATCAGATCGTCGAGAATGCCGCCNNATGCCGGCGGGGTAATGCAGCGGCATGTCGTAGCCGGCGAAGGGAACCATGCGCGCGCCGAGACGCCGGTGCAGCGCGTCGAGCGGAACCCTCGCGGGAGGGGCTTCGGAAACTGCGAGATTGCTCAAGGGGCGCTCCGGAACGAGGACACGGTCGCGCGTAAACGGTTTAATCCGTCCGCGCGCCCCCTCTGTCCGGGATACCTGAGAGATTCCTCGCTCTTGCCTCTTGTATCGAGGCCGCGAGTTTCGCCCTTCGGTGGACGCGAGCGAATCACTCGCCGCGCCGCTTTCCAGAGTTTTAGATATTTCGCGCGGTTCGTTTGCCTGAGCGTTTCCGGGGCGGTTGCGCCTTCGGCTCCGGCCAATGAGGCCGGCATCTCCCGCGAGAAATAATCAACTACCGGTATAAGTGTGCCCGCTTGTCGTTTACGTCAAGTTAAAGAATTCTCGCGGCGCCCATTTTACGTCTGCCCCGGCTTGAGCCGATAAAAAATATGGTGGCCGATCACGTCCATCTTGGTCAGGGCGCGCGCCCAGCGCGGTTTGACGTAATTGGCGTGATAGTGGGTCGAGCGGCCTACGTCCGAAATATAGGTGCGGCCGGCCATGACCTCGTCGGCGACGCGCACGGCGTTGGCCCAGGCGTCGCGCTCGGTGATGCGCAGTGATTTGCCCTCGCAGGCGAAGGAGAACTGGCAGCCTTTATAATGGTGGCGGTTCTGATAGACGACGCCGCACACATTGTTTGGGTAAAGTCCGCTGGAGACACGGTTGAGCACGACCTGCGCCACGGCGGCCTGACCCGCCTCGGGTTCGCTGCGCGCCTCGAAATAGACGGCTTCGGCGAGGCAGCGCTTCTCGCTGTCCATCTTGTCCTGGTCGATCATCGACGCATAATC
This sequence comes from Methylocystaceae bacterium, assembly GCA_003152255.1. The sequence goes on from PLZT01000226.1 coordinate 11,561, forward strand.
GGGGCGAGCGGCGTTCTTCGAATTGTTCGAGCCGGCGGAGTTCGACAGCGCCAGCGTCGCGCGCGGGAAGGAGGCGACCTCGATCGGCACGGCGTCGGGCTGCGCAGGCGTCGAGGAGCCGAGCGCGACGGCGCGCGGAACCTGAGGGGTGGCGCCGTGGGCGACGCGTTCCCGCGCGGCTTCGAGCGACGCGGGGGTCGAGACGGAGCCGGCTTGCGCGGGCAGGGCGGCCGCGGCGCCCCTTTGCGTCGTCGTCTGCATGGCCGCGCCGGGCGCGGCGAACTCCTGCGATTCCTCGTCGCCGGGCAAGGCGGCGCGCGGCGCGAGCATCACTTGCGTCGAAGCGCCGAAGACGCGGAACGCGAGATCGGCCGGCGCGACGCCATTCGTCGCGGTCGCGCCGCCCTGCAGGCGGCTGTCGAAAGAAGGACGCATCGCCACCACCGGGTCGCCCTTATGCGAGCGGTCGATCTCGGGGAATTTGTTCGCGTTGGGCTTTAGATCGACATGCGGCTCGTTTTCGTCGGGCGGCGTGTGCAGATCGAAGGGGCCGCCCTCGGTCAGCCGCGCCAATTCCACTGGCGGGCGATCCTGGCCATGGAGATTCCCGGACAGCGCCGAGGCGAGCGACGGCTCGTCGAGCGCGAACGAGGCGCGGGTCGTCAAGGGCGCCTCGTTCCAGCCTCCCACCGCGTCTTGTCCAGCCGAGGCGGTGAA
>PLZT01000328.1 GCA_003152255.1 Methylocystaceae bacterium
CGCGCAGGGCGTCGCTGGCCAGGCGATCAACGCCTTGGGAATCGTCAATGCGTTCGGATTGCCGCCGCTCACCGGCAACGCCTCGTCGAACCCCACAAATTCGCTGACGAGCTTCAAGGCCTCGGCGGCCTATGTCTGGGATCATACGATCAGCGGCACGGTCGGCTATTTCAGCGTGCGCGGCACGGCGGACGGGACGCTGTATGGCAACGCTCTTCTGGGCCTGTCCGGTCCCTCCGCCTATGGCTCGCCGGACGGCAAGGGGCTGATCTTCGACATCGCCTATATGCCCTTCAGCAAGGGCAGTCCGGGCCTCTATCCGTGGGCCAACGCCAAGATCGGCCTGTCCTATACGCATTACCTTCAGCTCTATGGCGGGACGACCAATTTCGACGGGCTCGGAACCTATTACAACGGCAGCAGCTGGCGCTCGCACACGGCGACCGACAACAACACGCTGTTCCTCTATACCTGGATCGCGTTCTAAACATCGACCGGCGCCTCGATCAAAGTCGAGGCGCCGTCGCGCTCAAAACGGCGCGCCGTCAAGCGTTCCCATGCGGCCTTCCACATAGTCCGAATAGGCCTGTTCGATCGCCTCGGTCGAATTGAACACATAGGGGCCGCGAAACACCAGCGGGCGCGGCGCGCGCTCGCCGCCGAGCAGCAGCACCTCCGTCGGCGTCGCGCCGGGATTGCCCAGCATCACCATGGGCGCCGGATGCAGCAAGGCCAGTTCGGCGCGTGATGCTTCCTCGCCGCCGATGGCGGCCGCGCCCGCCAGCACGTAAATCGCCATTTCGTGCGAGGGGTTCAGAGGCAGCGTCACGGAGGCGCCGGGCGCCAGCGCGATATGGATGAGCTGGGCCGGCCCTTGCAGCCGGATCGGCCCCGGCTCCCCGAAATACAGCGCCAATTCCCCGCTGAGCAGTTTTATATGCGCGCCGGGCAGGGCGATTTGCGGCACGTTGTCCGCCGCGACCGAACCATAGCGCGGGGGCTGATCGTCGAAGGCGGCGGGCTGGCGCGTCCACAACTGCACGGTGTTCATCAGCCCATCGGCGCCGCCGCGCAGGATTTCCGCGTGAAGCATGCCGCGCCCCGAACTGATCCATTGCGCCCCACCCGCCGTGATCGTGCCCGCGTTGCCGAAGGAATCGCGGTGATCGTTCTCGCCGGACAGTAGATAGGAAATCACCTCTATCCCCGCGTGCGGATGCGCCGGCACGCCTTCGGGCGGCGGCTTGCCCGGACCGAACTGATCCAGAAACACGAAGGGTCCAACCGCCTCCAGCGCGGGCGTCGGCAGCGAGCGCAGCACCGCCACGCCGGCGCCGACGCTCGCTTGCGAGGGCGCGATCTTGAGCGCGATGGTCTTGTCCGCGACGTCGGTTATGGTCATAATTGGTCTCCACCAGTCATCGCGGGAAACATAGGGCGCGCCGCGCGGCGGCGCCACCGGGCTTGCGGCGCTTGCTTGGCGCTTCACGCGAGTTGGGGTTTTACGGCGTCGCGGTCGCGGCTTCCTGGCTCGCCGCCGGTTTATCTTTCGCGATATGCGAGCGGAAATCCTTTTTCCACAGCGTCGACCAGTCGATGCGCGAGGCGATGTCACAGCCCGCGGGCTCGCTGATCACGACCATCATGCTGTCGAGTTCGTATGACGAGAGGCCCAATAATTCTAGGGCGCGCTCTTTGAGATGCTCGATGAACATGCCTCGGCTCTCTTCCCGCTGCGTGATCAGCCCGAGGTAGGCGAAGAATCGAGCGTCGCCGGCGGCGCCAATATGATCGAAAAGCGTCTTCGCCTGGAAATTGCGGGAAGTGGGGGAGACTTGAAGCGGGCGGTCGCAAGTTGGCGTGTCGAAAACCATCGGGTTGAGGAGTTCGCCGTCGACGTCGATGGTTCGCTTGAAGGAAAAACCGCGGCTGGTCATGAAATTCATGACCGCTTCGTCGATATGCACGTTCTCCCCGACGTCGTTTTGCGAAGTCGCCTTTATCGCGGCCGAGCACAGCAGCAAGGCCAGCAAGAGCCCCCGGACAAGCCAGCTATTCATGCTTCGCGCCGTCGATTGAAGCCCCCCACGCGCAGATCGCCGCGATGACGAACGACGCGGTCACGGCGAATATCTGGGCTCCGGCGCCATCGTGCCAATAGGCGAAGCTCTCGCGACCGAGCGAAATCGCATAAAGGCGCGCCGCGTTGAGCGCGATCATCGCGAGACAGGCCGCCGCGCCGAACTTGAAATCCGACCTGATGAATGTCGGCCGATGCAGTTTCGTCAAGGAAATCCAGCAAAGCGCCGCGAGCGAAATATTGTGAAAGGAAGAACAGTCGTTATAAATTCCGACCGTGAAACCTTGGGTCGAAATGACGTTTTCATGCCAGTCGAACCCGCCTCGCGTCAGTTTGAGGGCGACGCCGACGAGCGCGGCGTCGGCGCGCAGAAGATAGACGGTGAACAGACTAAATAACGTTGGGCCCCAAAGGGATTGCACGGACAGAGCCCCGAGGACCGCGGCTCCCGCGCGGCCGTTCGATCCTTTTTCATTCCCCGCGTAGATATAGAGGGCCGCGAGCGTCGCCGCGATCCAGGTCGCCTTGCCGCTCGGCAGAAGATCGATCGCGCCGACAACGCCCGCCACCCAAAAGTCTCGGCGCGACGGGGGGGCGGACGATGTTTGAAGATAGAGCAATCGCAGAACCGCGAACCAGCCAAGTATCTGGAATGCGCCGATACTCTCGAGACTGAGGGCCGTCGTGCCCCCATGTGTCATGCTTTGGGCGAAGGCCGAGGCGCAAAGAATCGACGCAAGCCAGATGAAAAGCTCTCGCCGCGAAAATTGGGCGCCGGCGTCGGCGATCGAGCCCATTCGGGTTGCATCCTCGAGCATATGCATCGATCCCATGGGCGATTAGCGATATCGCTACCCAATGCATGAAAAGAAATTTCCGCGCAATAAAGAGGGGACGAAAAACCGCCAGTTTTCTTAAAATTTTGTGGATGTGTTGATTTCGTCGCGGACATGTGGCCGAACCAAGCGTCTTTGTTGCTCATTTTGGCGAAATGCAAATTCAGGAGCGCGATGGCCGCGAACTCCATGGTCTCGCCGTGTGTCACGGCGTTTGGTTTCGCGATTTCACACGAATCGGAAGCAATGTTGTGCCGCGCATGGTGACAGGCGCCCGATCTCTCGCAAAACTCCCGATCGTGAAACCTCGGGGAAGGTTTCTCGACCGCTTACTTCTTCTTGAAGAAACGGGCTCCAAGCAACGCCCCGCCAACCGCGACCGCGGCGGGAATACCCAGGCCCAACAGCGGCGCCGGGCCTTTGCAGCCGAGGGCGCATTGAGCGAACACTGGCGTCGCCGCGATTACGAAACAAGCCGCTCCAAGAATTATACGCATATCCGACTCTCCATCGCGACGCTCGTGCCGTTCTCTGGCTTGTATACAATCAAGCCAGAAAAGTGAACGTCTCGCTAGCGCCAACTGGCCAATAGATCAGCTTGCGCTTTGAATTTGTGCGACCGAGTCACGATTTCGCGCCGCGCAAGCGTCGCCGTCGCCGTATTGCAAAGCAATACATTTAGATAACTCGTCGCCGCCGATCAGGAGGTTTACGCGCTTCTAGAAGCGCTGACGCGCGAGTGTTTCAAAGAAACTCCCGATCGCGAATATTTACCGAGGACCAGTAAGGGGCCTCGGAAGCGGCGTGTCGGGGCGCCTGATCTTGGATCGGGCGCGACCCTGAACTCGAACGCTCACTTCCTCTTTAGCAAGCGCGCTCCAAATAACGCGCCGCCGACGGCGACCGCGGCGGGAAACCCTAGGCCCAATAGCGGAGCCGGGCCTTTACAGAGGAAGGAGGCGCACGGCCCCGCCCAAGCCGGCGCCGTGGCGAGGACGAAACAAACCGCTCCAAGAATCGCACGCATATCGAACTCTCCTTCACTGCGCTTGCTCGCGCCGCGTTTTAACTCGTCTACAATCAAGCCTTAAACGTAAACATTGCGCCATCGCGAGATGGCGACGGACCCGCTTGCGCCCCCAATTTGTGCAAGTAAGTTAATTTTGTTGCAGTTTCGCGCGGATTGAACATCAGCTTTTGTCGCATTTTGTTACAAAGTACTTCATCGAGATAAGTCCTCGCCGGCATTGGCGATCCAGTCGATGGCTTGATCAAGACGAAATGCCAGCGGCGCGTTCCCGACGCGCTTGCGGCTCCGCTGAGCGGATAGGCGAATGACGTCATCCCTGAAAACCTGGCCATCACGCGCCGACGACCGACCGGCGCCGAAACGCTTCGCCATAGGCGTTGCTGAAGCGCGCGACGCTTGGCGGTGGTCGTTGCGTCGCGACTTCGCGCGTCCGAGCCGGCGACGCTAGAAACAGTGATTGGCCTTGAGCTCGATCACCCAGGCGCCGCAGCTCTCGTGACGCCCCGGCCCCGACTGCTCTCTCACGCAGTTGTTGTAATTGTTTTCGATCGCGGCGCAGAGCGCGACCTTGGGATCGGCGACCGGAGGCGGCGCGCCCCCGCCGCGTTCGCCCTGGTATTCGCGTCGTTCGCGTTCCTCGTGCTCTTCATGCCGCATGTGCCGCAGACGTTCGCAGGCGCGCTCGTCCCCGCTTTCGCAAGCCTCGCGCAATTCATGCATATATTCTCGCCGCTCGCCCTCCTCCTGCGCGCGCGCGAGCGGAGCGGAGATCGCGAGAGCTAGTCCGGCGATAAGCAATAGCTTCGTTTTCATAGCTTCGTTTCCCGAAGTTGGATGAGGCGAGGTCCTCCGACGACTGGCGCGGAGCGGTGCTTAATATCCCGATTGTCCGTTAAGCGATAGCGCGCGGCCAAATCGATCCATTTCCTTGAACGCTCGACCTATCCTTCGCGTCAAACCTAGCCGGCGCGGCGACCCTGGGGTCGCGGCGCTCCTCCACCCGCTCGGCCTTCGGCCGCCAAGGAGGAGAGTCGCATCGCCGGCGCGAAAATTCGCGCCTCGTCGGCGTCGCCAGTGGGATCGGCGAGCGTGCGCGGCGTCGCATATTCGGTTTATAATGCGGCGCAAACACAGGAGGCGCGCCGGTGGGCGATTGGAATTCAGAACTTTATATGAAATTCGAGAGTGAGCGGACGCGGGCCGCGCGCGATCTTCTCGCTCAAGTTTCAGACATTAAGCCAAAAACCGTGTTCGATCTTGGCTCCGGCCCCGGCAACAGCACGCAACTTCTGGTGGAAGCTTTTCCGGATGCGAAAGTCGTCGGCATCGACGATTCGCCAAACATGCTGGATGTCGCGCGCGCACGCGTTCCGGGCGCCCGATTCCTCAAGGAAGACATCGAGCGCTGGCGCCCCAGCGAACCGGCCGACCTCATCTTCGCCAATGCGACGCTGCATTTCGCGCTGGATCATTACGGGCTGATCAAGCGTCTCGCCGGCTGCCTCGCCGAGGGCGGCTGTCTCGCCGCGCAAATGCCCAACAATATGCAGGAGGTCTCGCACGCGCTGATGCGGATGATCGCGGCGGACGGCCCCTGGTCCGACCGGCTGGTGCCGATCGCCAAGACCAGAGCCGTGATCGGGCCGCTCGACGAATATTACCGGCTGCTGCGGCCGCTCTGCTCGCGGCTGGACATTTGGCAGACCACTTATATCCATACGATCGACGGCGTGGACCGTATCGTCGAATGGTTCGAGGGGTCGGAACTGCGCCCGTTCCTGAAGCCGCTGTCCGAGCAAGAGCGCGAGACCTTTCTCGCGCGCTATCGCGAGGGGCTCACGCAATCCTATGCGCCGCAGCCCGATGGAACGGTTCTGCTGCCCTATCCGCGGCTGTTCCTGGTCGCGCAAAAGTAGAAGGCCGATATGACCATCACCATCTATCACAACCCCGCCTGCGGAACGTCCCGCAATACGCTGGCGATGATCCGCCAGAGCGGCGCCGAGCCGGTTGTCGTCGAATATTTGAAAAACCCGCCGACGCGGGCGAGGCTGGTCGAGCTGCTGCGCAAAATGGGAATTTCCGCGCGCGAACTGCTGCGGCAGAGGGGGACGCCCTACGCCGAGCTCGGTCTCGCCGATCGCAAATGGAGCGAGGACGAGTTGATCGGCTTCATGCTCGAGCACCCCATTCTGCTCGAGCGGCCAATAGTCGAGACGCCGAAGGGCGCGCGGCTGTGCCGGCCGGCGGAGAAGGTGCTGGAGATTCTTTAACCGCGCGCGCCGAACGCCTGGCCTGATCGTCGCGGCACATCACAGCTTCGCGGGCCGCCCTTGCAAGCAGAACCCGCGCGAAACGAAAAATCCAGCGCCAGCCGGCCTGTAAGCCGGGTTCTGTATGGCGGCGCGGGGTTTCCCCCGTTCCGCGCGATGACCATTCCTCTGGGACGGCTGTCGCCAGCCGCCTCATGCGACCAACCCGGGCGACGGCCCGGAGACGGGATGAAGGCTTTCGCCTTCTGTCGCCCCTATTCGGTCTTGCTCCCGGCGGGGCTTGCCATGCCTCCCGCGTTGCCGCGCGAGCGGTGCGCTCTTACCGCACCCTTTCACCCTTACCGCGATGAACGCGGCGGTTTGCTTTCTGTGGCGCTTTCCCTGGGGTCNNCAGTTTTCGCGGCAAAATGTCGTCGCCCTGGGGCCAAGCCCATTGTCATGCAGCCGCAAAGCACTAGATTGAATGAGCGTTAAACACTGGGAGGGAAAACATGATTACTCGTATTCTGCGCCTGGCCTCGTCGCTCGCTGTCGCCCTCGCGCTCATGGCGGGGCCGGCGGTTGCTCAAACCGACGATCTGGCGATGGCGATCAGCGAGACACAAAAGGCCATCCACTATGGCGCCGAAGTCGCTCACTCATCGTCTTTCGTGCAGCACACCGACAACGCCATCGACCACGCCATGATGGCGCAAAAGGCCAAACCCAACAAACATATCAAGGCCGCGATCGCCGATTTGCGCCGAGGCAAGAGGATCGCCGACGGCACCCATTGGGCGCGCATCCTGCGCAGGGGCGCGAAACAAACGCAAAAGGCACTGAAGGAACTCCAGGCCGCGCAGTAATCGTCGAGGCGAACCACGAACGGCTGGCGGTAAAATCTCCGCGGTTTCGCCGCCGACCGTTTTCCTGGCTCCGCGACGTCTTCGCGTTCCTCGAACGCTCAAGCCTTTCCGTTTCTGATCGAAACGGAAAGGCTTGAGCGCCGGTGGTCCGACGCGCTTTCTTTGTGCGAACCGAGTTCCGCTTCGCTGCAAGGCGCTATGGAAGCTGCGCGCGCCACACCTCAAATCCCCATTGATTCCGCGACGGACGGCGGCCCTTCAGGGCATTTCGTCGCGCGACAATTTGCATAGAATTTTGCGACGCCCGCGGGAGATATAGTTTCGTCGAATAAAGTTAGGCCGCCGAGGTAGCGCGGCCGAAAAAAATGGGAGGTGAGCCATGGATTGTCCAAACAAATGCGCCGGAGTCGACGCCAAGCCCCACACCATGCCGCATCGGCGCGGCGTGCTCGGTTTCCTGGCGCTCGCGGCCTCGTTGCTGGGCTTTTCCAGGCTCGCCCGCGCGGTCGAAAAACTGGGGATGGTCGACGTGGATTATCAGCAGTCGCCGCGCGGCAAGCAACGCTGCGACAATTGCCGCGTCTGGGATCCGCCGAACCATTGTCTTTCGGTCGATGGCGAGATCAGCCCGTCCGGCTGGTGTCTGATCTGGCGGCCGCAATACAAGTCGCAATACGCCAAGGTCGACGCCGAAGGCAAACTGACGCAAGGCGACGTGGCCTATCAGGGCAAGCCCAAGGGCAATCAGCGCTGCGACAATTGCCGCGTCTTCGTCGCGCCCGACGGCTGCAATTCCGTGCAGGGCAATGTCAGTCCGGCGGGGTGGTGCAATATCTGGCGCAAGGCGTAACCTTCACATGAGCGCCCTTGCGAGCGCCGCGGCCTCGTCGGAGCCGATTCTCAACTTGCTCCCATTGCTCAAGGCGAGTTCGACCGCGTCGAGCCCGCCGACATTGTAGAGCCAGCCGCGCGGCGTGAGATGGATGCCCCAGCCATACCACCAGGGGTTGCGGACGGGCGTCGCGCCCATGATCGCCTCGCGCTCGATGCTTTTGCGCAACAGGCCCGGGCCGAAGAACCAAATCAGCCGCGTCGGCGTGACCTCGACCGTCAGCGAGGAGAATGCCCAGCCGGTCGCGGCGAGAAGCGCCGCGAGGGGGACGAAAGGGACCGCCCGCCGCGCCGCGAACCCGACGGCGAAAAGCCCGATCGCGGGCAAAATCAACCCCCAGCGCAACGCCGCGCCGGTCTGTGTGTGATGATAAAAGGCTCTCACCCGCCCCTCTCCCGCATCGACCCGCGCGCCGCCGGATTCCGCGCCGGCGGGGTCGTATGACACACGAAGTTGAAGCGAAAGGTCAATGGCGTCTGGCGGCGTCGCGGAATGACGTTACAAGCATATTGCGGAGCAGCGCGAGCCGCCTTATGGGTATCGCGCGAGCCGGGACGACCCCGGCGAAGCTTGGGGCGTCGCCAAGTGGTAAGGCAGCGGATTTTGATTCCGCCATACGGAGGTTCGAATCCTCCCGCCC
>PLZT01000584.1 GCA_003152255.1 Methylocystaceae bacterium
ATCGACATGCTCGGATAACGCTCTAGCCGCCTTTTCCGGAGTATCTGATTCTGAAATTTTTAGCGGGTTGACGAATTTTCGCGGTCGTCCATTCTCCTATGCTATGCTCACCGGGAAACAGGGAGCATGACATGGCGGACGAAAAATCTAATGAAAAGCCTGACGAAATGACGGACGGAGACCGTTTGCGTAATTGGATGGATTCTGTTGCTGGGAATGTCTACCCGGGCACCAGCACTTTGAAGTCCGTCAAGGAATCTAAGGACGGCGACAAAATCACCATCGTCCTCAAGAAGAAACAAAAGAAAAATGTCGACCGGGCCTGAAGGCGAGAAGTCCTGCCGCCGGAGAGGCGTTTAGGCATCGGCAAACACCTCACAAATAGTGTGCCCCACCTGTTTTTTAATTGCGCAGATATCGGCCGTTTGATCAGAAAAGGCCAAATCGCGGTTCATCGCCTTCCCATAAGGGCAATAGCAACTCAGTGTATTGCTCGACGTCCACCTCCAGCGGCTCGTCAGGACGGTGGTCATCAACCAACATGATGCTTGCGCTCATGGCTGGCTCCTGGCTAGGGCGACATGCTCATTTCCCATATGGGACAGGGGTGCCCAAACGCTAATTGTGTCCAAAGCTCGTTTCGTAATGACGACAAAATTCGCATTATCCGCGCCGTTCGCATTATCCGCGCCGCAAGCTTCATCTATGTCGCGAGGTTACTAACGTGACGATAGTATTTTCCTGATGTTCGGAACTTCGGCGAGCCCTTAGCCGAGGGCGCGTTTCGCGGTCAGGTAGCCGGCTTGCTTGTGCCGTTGGATGGTTGGCGCGGAGAAATCATTATCCGTGAAAGGCGGCTCTCCCGCCGGGACCTCATTCACGATCCGCGTGATCGTTGTCGGCGCGGCATCGGCCATCAGCTCAATGAATCGCGGGCTTTGGCGCAGACGCTGGCAGGCCTCAGGCTCCAAATTGTCCATGATCTCCTCCACCAGATTCCGGAAATCACCGATCCGTTGCCGGACACGCACATCGCTGCGGACGCGCTCCGCATAAACGACTTCGTCACGGCGCATCAGAACCTCGGCGAGATTCTTCGGCAGTGGCTGGCGGCTAGCGAACAGATCAACTATGAACACGCGTTTGCCGACTTCGCCGCAGCGTTCGATCACCAGTTCCAACGGCGAATTGCTGACGATGCCGGCGTCCCAATAATGTTTGCCCCGGATGGTGGTCCAGGGGAATGCCGCCGGAAGGCTGCCGCTGGCGAGGATGTGGTCCACGGTGATGTCATCAGTGTGGCTGTCGAAAACCTCAAGCTCCGCTGTCTCGACATTGACGGTGCTCACCAGCAGGCGGACTGGACTTTCTCGGAGGCTGCTGAAATCCACATACTTTTCTAATAAGGTTCTGACCGGCGCAATGTCGTAAAGGCTTGTCCAACTCCATGGAAGCTGTCGCGGCGGCAGCCACCAATTCGGCCGGAAGAAGTGGGGAGAACCAAGCCAGATGCTCCACCATGATGACAGGGCGCGCCGCCACGCTTCCGTCGGCGCACACGGCGTGACGACGGCGAGGTCGTTCCAAAATGCTTCCAGCGCAACCGCGGCTTTGCCGGGATTCCCCGCGATGATCGCGCCGTTGAAGGCTCCGATGGAAACCCCGGCGATGATATCGGGATGGATGTTTGCCTCCTCCAGCGCTTTGACCACCCCGCATTCGAAGGCGCCCAGCGCCCCTCCGCCCTGTAGGATTAGAACGGTCTGAGTTGGGACGCCTTCCAATGCAAAGTTCGGATCCGAAAGCCTGTCCTTGATGGAACGCAAGTTGATGCGATGGCGGATCAGCAATTCCGTCGCGAGCGTCTCGCTGGCCGGGCGCCCCATCGAGAAGGAAGCGCACAGAACATTGTTCTTCAGATAAAATAATGTGAAGGAACGATCTTCCAGAGTGCCTCGGTTGACGCGTTCATCGATCTCGCGCGTCGAACCGAGAAAATTGAAACTAAGGTCGAGGATATTGCAGAAAAAATAGGAAACTTCGTCATAGGCTAACCGCCTTCCGAGCATGTTCCGAGCCGCCAGTCTTCCCTGCTTGACGGCGTTGTCCCAGTGCTCGATCCGGCGCCGCTCCTTGAACACAATGTCGAGGAAGTTCGCGACGTCGCCGGTAGCGAAGATTCCCGGCGCGCTCGTTTCTAAATGCTGGTCGACCAGGATGCCGTCCCCGAGCTGGATGCCGCTGTCGCGCAGAAAGCCAAGATCCGGCGTTACGCCGATCGCGACGACCACCAGGTCGCAGGGAAAGATATCACCGGCGCGGGTCGCCACCGCCTCTATGCTGCTGTCGCCTTGGAACGCGGCGGCGGTGTCGTTCACGCGCAGTTCGATTCCTCGCTCCGCGCAGAAACGGCTGAAGAAGGCGGACAGTTCAGGAGCGGCAAGCTGTGGGAGCAAGAGATCGCTTTCCTCGATCAGCACGACATGAATGCCCATGCGGCTGAGCGATGTGGCGGTCTCGACACCGAGGTAGCCGCCGCCGAGGACGACGACGCGCTTGGCGTTCTTGGCGGCCCGCCTCAGCGCCTCGGCATCCGCCAAAGTGTGCAGGCAATGAATGCCGGGAAGCACGGAGCCCGGGATGGTCGGGCGAATTGGTTTCGTCCCAGTAGCGATCAGCAGCTTGTCGAAATGGATATCCCCGGACAGACCCGTGCGCACCAGCCGCTTCGTCGTATCGACGCCGATGACAGTAACGCCAAGCATTATGTCGATCGCCTGCTCCTGGTAGTAAGCTTCGCTATGGATTAGCAGCTTTTCCTTCGGCAGCGCCCCAAAGAGAAACTGCTTGGATAGATAAGTGTGGCCGTACGGCGCATTACCTTGATCGGAGACCAAAAGGATGCTGCCCTTCGCGCCTTCGGCGCGCAGCGTCTCGGCGGCGCTCACGCTGGCGGGCCCGCCGCCAAGAAGCAAAAAGTCAAAGTGCTCTTGCATTCTTTCTCCGTTCATGGCGATTTCGGCTCCGATCTGAATGAGCGCAACTGAAGTTGAAGGACGGGATCAAAGCTGAACAGAATGACATTTCGTCTGATCTCACATGATGAATGCCCCGGTCTTCGCCGCGCCGCGCGTTCTTGCTGAAATCCACGGCTTTGATCCAGATCGACGATTCAGCGCCAGAAAATTTTTGTTCGCTTGAACGTCTTCCAGCTTTTGCGCAGATCCGCGTCGGCGAGAGCGGTCCCTCGCCCATACCAGCCGAGCACAATCCCCGAGGCCTTGGCCCCTTGCGCGCCCGCGGTTCCCTCTATGTCATGCAGTAGGCGCTCAATGCTGACAGCGTCATTATGCACCCCGAGGAGATCCTGAAGACGTGCGACTGCGCGGATATAGGCTCGGACCTCGCCGTCACGGAACAAATCCCCGAAGAAGTCCGCCGCGTAGCGGAGGTTTTTCAGCGCGATGCGCACTTTGTGCCGTTCGGCGTCAGGGAGTTCGACAAGTCCCTTTCCGCGCTTCAGGACGAGCTTATGCAGCCGACTCAGATTATCCGTGGCAAATGTGTGAAGCGGCTTTGTCAGGCGCGGTTGCTCTTCGTCCGACAATGCGCCGCGCCAATTGTCGCGCGTGAGGAAGGCTTGCATCTTGAGCAAAAACAGCGTCGTCGCTGGTTCATCCATGATCGCGAAGGCCTGAGAATAGGCAGAGAGCCGGTGTTTTTCCAACGCGGCCAGGAGCGTTTCAAAACTTGCCTCCCGTGGGTAATTTACTTGTGGACCCGTCGCGACGAGATCCTTCAAAACGTCAAGTTCCCGCGCCAGTCCGAGTGCCGACGCGATGCGTTGCGCCTCGCCGCGGAACGCGTCGAATTCTGGACAGGGCAAAGCGCGCTTGAACATTCCCAGAGCGGCGCGCAACCTCCGGAGGGCAACCCGCATCTGATGGACGGCTTCGGGATCTCGCGCCTCCTCCAGCGCTGGCCAATTGGCGGCGAAGTGGGTAATTGAGCCGCCGATGATCGTCGCTATCGCTTCCTCGAGGGTTGCCTCGGCGGAATAGCGCGAAGCCGGGGCTTGGACCGGTTGCGGATGTTCTCCGGAAACCAGCATGAAGCCCCGCTCGGCCTTGCTCGTGACGTGAAGTCTGAGGGGCAGGGTTTCCACGAGTTGGATCGCCAGTTCATAAAGTTCGATTTCTTGGCCGGATTTGAGTTCAAGCTCGATTTCTCTGATCGGCAGGCGACGATCGCCGACGATCACCGCGCCCTCGTCGAACGCGACTTCGATCTCCGATCGGCTAAGTTTCACAAGGCGGACGCGCCGCTTGACCAAAGTCTCGAACCGCGGCGCGAGCGGTCGGCCCTCGGTGGCGCGCTCGATTTCAGCGGCGATGGGCGAGTCGAACAGCGAAATGTCGGGTCGCATGACCGGTATTCGGACCTCGGCTTCTCCGCGCGAAAAAAAACTTTCAGAGGCCGGCGCCCATTTGAGGCCCATCTGGGGAACGCCGCGCCCGGTCTTGCGGACGCGCAGAACCATGCGCTTTTTCTTCAAGTCGCCTGCCGCCGTATCGAAATAAATCGAGCGCAGCGTCCGCCTCGGCGCTTCGGGAGCCTCGTAAGCGAGCAGCCTCGACGCCATCACGAGCTTCAGCCCGGCGGCGTCGGTTTTGAGCTTAATTTCCAGTTCGCGGTCATTCCGCATGTCGCCGGATCCGTCGTGGGGGCTTGGTCGGGAGCGGCATTTTCGCCGAACGCATGATTTATGTCGGGCCTTGAGCAAGCTTCGATCGAAGCCAACGAGGTTTCGAGAACTCAGCGCAACATGCATCGCCATCGCTGAGCGATAATCGTCTAAATCCATCGATATGCGTCTTCATGCCGGGTCACAACCATGACACTTTCTGCCGTTTCACCCGTTCCGCTCCATTAAACACCTCGGGAGCGTTGTTGGTCCGCAAGAGATTGAGACGCGAGGCCGAAGTTCCCCTAGCGGCAACGGAATATTGGTTTTCCGGGGCTCAAACGCCTTCTCACGGCGCCGCGCCTCCACTCGCAGCTATCCGATCCCGTTTATCCGCTTGCTCAAACCAGCGTTTCAGCTCGGCAAGTTCGGCTTCCGGCCGCTCGATTACGATCTCCGCCCGGCCGCTCGAAATTTCGCCACTCTCGCCGTCGATCGACAGCCAGTCGCCTTCACTAAACTCGCGCCCAGCGAGCCTGATACGGCGATTATTTTCATCGATCTCCAGACTGTTGCATCCAACCAGACAGGCCTTGCCAAGTTGGCGCGCCACCACCGCCGCGTGAGCGGTGCGTCCCCCAACCATGGTGAGAATGCCCGCGGCGGCGTTGAACCCAGCAATATCGTCGGTCGAAGGCTCGCGCCGAACCAATATGACTGGCGCGCCGTCCTCGGCCATGCGCCGGGCCGTCTCGCTATCGAGCGCGATGCGGCCGCTGGCGACTCCAGGGGAAGCGGAAATCGCCGTCGCCAGCGGCGTCACATCACCCCGCAGCGTCGCGACGCCCGCACGCTCCAGATCGACGCCTTCGAGCCTCCGCAAAGCCTCTGCTGGCGCTATCACCCCTTCGCGGACCAAATCCACCGCGATCCTGAGCGCGGCGCGTGGCGTGCGTTTGGCCGAGCGGGTTTGCAAAAAATACAGCTTGCCGTCTTCGACCGTGAACTCGATGTCCTGCGCATCCTTCAATTCTTGCTCCAGTCGCCGCGACGCGACGGCGAGATCTCGGGCGATATCCGGTAGCCACTTCGCCAACAAGGAGGCGTCGCCTGGCGTGCGGCGGCCGGAAACGATGTCCTCCCCCTGAGCATCGAACAGGAAGTCGACATAAGGCTCGTTGGCGCCGGTGGCAGGGTTGCGAGAGAAGGCCACCCCAGCCCCGGATCGATGGCCAGAATTGCCGAACACCATCGCCTGGACCGTGACGGCTGTGCCCGCTAAATCATGTAGTCCATTGATTTGCCGATATTCCCGCGCGCGGGCGCTCTCCCAGGAGGCATAGACGGCGAGCGCCGCCGCATCCAACTGATCGAGCGGGTCTTCGGGGGGACGGCGGCCCGCGGCGCGCAAGGCGATCTCGATGAAGTCATGTGTTAGACGTTCCAACGCCTCGCAATCGAGTTCGTCTTCCGACGCCGCGTCTTCCGCTCTCAACATGGCGACGAGCGGGCGCTCGAATTCGGCGCTTGGAACACCGCCGACCACCTCGGAATAGCTTTGCACGAAACGTCGATAGCTGTCCCAGGCGAGGCGCGGGTTTCCGGTCAGCCGGACGAGACCCTGAACAGTTTCATTGTTCATGCCAACGTCGAGGATCGTGTCGAGCATTCCGGGCATGGATCTCGCCGCGCCGGAGCGAACCGAGACAAACAGTGGCGACCGGCTATCGCCGAAGCGGCGGCCCGTCGCCGACTCAAGCCGGGCGACGCCAAGGCGCAGGCCGCTTTTTAGCGCCTGCCGGGCTGCTGCATCCTTTTGGTTCACGCCATTGCATAAGCTGGTGGGCATTACGAAAGCGGGTGGGACGGGAAGACCTAGCCGGCTCATTCGCGCGAGTTGCGCCGCCTTGGAGCCTACGAGTTCCGCGGTCGCGTCGGAAGAGGCGTCGGCAGGGACGACGAAGACCGGCTGGCTCGTGGCGTCCGTCATGCCGACAGCTCCTCTAACACCCGATCACGTAGCGCGTGCGCGGCATGGGCGAGGCAATCGGTCGCGTGCTCTATCGTCCGCGCGATCTCTACGCCGAGCATGAGGGCTTTTGCGTCGCTGCCCACGTTCGTAAAGAAGGCGGCGAGCGCGGCCCGCTCGGCGAGGTCAGCGTTGCGCTCCAATTCAGCGACCGCATCAATCGATTGCAACGCGAAGGCCGCGTCGATGCGCTTGCCTTCAGGTAGCCTAGCCGTCGCGGCGACAGCCTTGATCATCTCGCTCGTCCCGCGCGCCGCGAGATCGGCGAGTTCGGCAAGTTGTTCGCATAATGCCCGCGCTTGTTCGCCTTCCGGCAAAAGGCTGATCAAAAATACCGCCTCGTCAAAAGCGTCGGCCGCATTTTCAACTTCGTCGATCACAAAACGTAGTTCCGTTGCGTCATGCAGCTTGGCGCAAGCAGCCCGAGCCGCCAGGGTGAGCCCATCGGCTTTCGCCTCGATGCGCATGGCTCGCCGCACGACGGACTGACGCTCGGCGCTGTTCCCCGGATGCGCCAAAGCGGTCCAAATGATTGACGCCAACGTATGCGACAAGCCAAGATGACGTTCGATGATCGTCAGGACCGCATTCTCCGCCGATTCGAAACGCTGCGCGAGATCGGCTTGAATCTGATCGCGGATCAGCCTCGCGGAGCGGCCAGACCGCAGCCCTCGGCTTGCTTCCTTCAACACATGGCGCAGAAAATCGACGATCTCCTCGACGCCGAGCACGGCGTCCAGTCGCGCGCCATAGGGTATGCGGTCGGCCGCGACGTGGCGGATCGCGTCGAACACCAAATCCGCGCCGCCAAGCTCCAGAAAAGCGCGATGTCCCACGTCATTGTTCGCCGCCCAGGTCAGAAGATTGATCGAAGTGTTCTTTCCGACGAAGGTTTGCAGCGCCTTGCGGCCCTTGTTCCAATCGATGAGAAAGACGATGCGCGAGCCCAGAAACGTCAAGAAAGCGTCGAGCTTATCGCGCGTGTCGGCGGCGAAACGACCGGTCATCAGATAAAAAACGTCTTCCTTGCCGACGCCCCCAGCCTCCCGTTCGGCAAGCACGCTCCATTCGACGTTCCAAGTCTCGAATAATGACGAAAAGAACTTTGCGCGAACACGGTGAACATCGGTATACGTCACGCTAACCAAGCCACTTTCGACATGAACGACAAGCACATGCGCGTCAGTGGCACCGATGTCATTTTGTATCGTCAAGCGAGCGCCGACACGCGCCGCTGTCGTGGCGAGGCCAGGATGGCCGAAAGCCAACGGGGCGGTTCGGTTGAGCCCGCGCATAAAGGCCGCAACCCGGTCGCGATCGTCAGGATCGAGGTGGTGAACATGCGCGCCGTCGATCACCTCGACGGCCGTCCGCGCCGCGACTTGGTTTAGCGCTTTATGCGCATCCATCACAAGGAGATGCAAACTATCGTCCTGACCGCGTCGCGCCGAAGTCATCCGTGCTATTTCATCGCGGCCGATCACGCTGTCTGGAACAGACGGAATCCTCTTTTGCAAATCGACCAACCGCGCCCGCAAGGATTTTCCGCTTTCCGGATCGACTACTTCGACTGGCGCGAGCATGGTCGCCATATCGGCGGGAATGCCCGCCAGAAGCGCCGCAACGCCGGGTATCGCGATGCGGTCTCCATCGAGCGGACGAGCCCCGGTGATAATGCGATCGAACTGGGGGTCCGACAAGCCGGCGGCATGCCGCTCCGCCTGCAGAGATGGCGCGGCGCTCCCCACCGACGATGCATGCGCCGCCGCCGCCTGCAGCATGGTCAGGCGCAATTTAATGCGATCGTTTGCATTCAGCGCTTCAGCGATCAGCGATGGGAGCAGGACGGCCTGCTCTCCCAACAGCTTAACGATCTCCACCTTCGCCGTCATGTCGTCCCCGCGTCAAGGTCTTGGGCGCAATCGGCAACGAACGCTTGCTTTGCGCCGCGCCAGTCATCGAATGATAGCGCGAAATCGCCAACAGAAAGCAACCATTGCTTTCTGTTGATTTCGAGACGAGCTTCCGCAGGTGCGCCCCTCCCCGATCCCTGCCGTCAGTTTCGTCAACCTCGGACGCCCTCACCGCTGGTGAACATAGACGCCCGGAGCGACGCCAAGGGGGATCAGCCCACGCGAAGGCTCGCCCAATGTTGGGGGTGGAACACGATCATGGGCGCTTCGAGCTTCGAGCCACGACGTCCAAGCCTGCCACCATGAACCCTCGACCGCCTGCGCCCCCGCTAGCCATTTTTCAGCGCTCACATAGCGATCGTCGACCCCGCTTGTGCTGATATGGTAGCGCCGGTCGTGATGGCCGGGCTCAGACACGACGCCAGCATTATGGCCACCATTGGTGAGCACGAAGGTCAACTCGGTCTCGGTGAACAGATGGACTTTATAGACCGATCGCCACGGAGCAATGTGGTCGGTCTCGGTCGCGACCACGAACATAGGGGCGCGGATATCCTTCAACGCGATGACGTCGCCCTCGACGGCGTAGCGACCCGCAGTCAATCGGTTTTCAAGAAACAGCCCTCTTAGGTATTGCGCGTGCATACGGTAGGGCAAGCGCGTCTGATCGGCGCTCCACGCCATGAGATCATTCGGCTGCTGCCGTTCGCCAAGCAAATATTCATGAATTGCCTTCGACCAGACCAGTTCATTCGAACGCAGGGCTGTGAACACGCCAGCCATCTGGCCCGTGTCGAGGACGCCCTGATCCCACATCATGTCCTCGAGGAACGCCACTTGCGCGGCGTCGACAAAAAGCATGAGTTCGCCGGGTTCGCTGAAATCAGTTTGCGCGGCGAGCAAGTTGATAGACGCAAGCCGTTCGTCATTATCACGCGCCATGGTGGCGGCTGCGATCGCGAGCAGCGTGCCTCCGAGGCAATATCCGCAAGTATGCACTTTACGTTGGGGCACGATGGCGTTTATCGCGTCCAACGCCGCCATCACCCCCGACACCCGGTAATCATCAAACGAAATATCGCGATCCGCAGTGGTCGGATTACGCCAGGAGATTATGAAGACACTGAACCCATGCTGGACGAGATATCGCACCAAGGAGTTCTGCGGGCGTAAATCGAGCACGTAATATTTCATGATCCATGCTGGAACGATCAGGACTGGCTCGGCAAACACCGTCTCGGTGACAGGCTTGTACTGAATGAGCTCCATCAGGTCATTACGAAATATGACCTCACCAGGCGTCACCGCGACATCTTCGCCCACGTGAAATTCATTGTTCTTGGGAGGCAGCTGGGCTGCGGCGCGAGCTGTGTCGTCGACGAAGTTCATCCAACCGCGGAGCAAATTGGCGCCCATTTCCCGTTTCGTGCGATCGATGACTACTGGGTTTAGCCATAGGGCGTTGGAGGGGCAAAACACATCGAGAAGCTGAAGCGCCATGAAGGAAACGCGGGCGGCGTTGTTCGGCGTCATCCCACGCACCTCATGTGTCGCGGCCTTCCACCAGTTTTCTTGGGCCAAAAACGACTGCTCGAAAAACACAAACGGAAACGTCCTCCACGCCGCGTCGAAAAAACGCCTATCGGAAGGCGTGGGCTCGAACGGTCGTTCGGCCGCATCGCTGACGAAGTTGTGCGCGGCGAAATGCGCCAAAGCGGTGCACGAAACCAACGCCTTAAGCGTCAGTTCAATTTGTCGCCCCGGAGCGCGCGAGAGATGCGTCGTCCAATCCAGCAACGCGGCCATTTGCGCGTGCGGTGACACGCCTTGAGTCACGCGGGCCGTGGTCGCCCTGGCCACGCGATCAAGCGTCTCGAATGAGTAGAGCGCCGCCAGACCTTGGTTGACCGGAAGCGGGGCGGGCTGACCAACAGGACCAGCTGCCGGATTGTCATGCACGAACTGTTTTGATGGCAAGAGAACGTCCATAGGATTTTCCAAACTCTCAGTGGACACTCGGAGATCCACGTTGTTGTTCCACCTGAACCAAGCGTTATGAAAATGAAGCTTATGTGACGCCCCGCGTGGCGCGGTGATTAATTGAATTACGATTATCAATGAATCGCTTCGCGCCTATTTCCTGTCGCGGCGCCGCATTAGAGCGGTCTCCGAGCAAACTGAATCGCGGGGACTTCCCGAATCGCTCGCATTCTGATTCATGATTCCGGCCGCGTGAAGGAGGCGGCGGGAATGGCGCCTTCCGACGATCTTCGCAAGCGAGTGGTGGAAGCTGTCGTCGAGGGCGGGCTGTCGCGCAATGCGGCGGCCAAGCGGTTCGATGTGAGCATCGCGAGCGCGGTGCGCTGGGTGAAGCGCTACGAGACCACGGGCGAGATTTCGCCAGCGCCTTCTGGTGGTGATCGCCGCTCCCGCCGCATTGAGGCGCACGCCGACTTCATCCTCGCGCAAATCAAGGCAAAGCCGGACATGACGATCATGGAACTGCGCGAGAAGATAAGGGAGCGCCACGGCTTGGGCTTCGGCTATGGAACCGTGTGGCGGTTCTTCGCGCGGCACAGGATCACGCGCAAGAAGAAGACGGGCCATGCGTCGGAGCAGGATAGGGAAGATGTCGCGGCCGCGCGCGAGGACTGGTTTGAGGGACAGCTCGATCTCGATCCGTCGAAACTCGTGTTCATCGACGAGAGTGTGCTGCAGAGGCACGGAAGGA
>PLZT01000036.1 GCA_003152255.1 Methylocystaceae bacterium
AACCTAAGCTCTAGAAAGGGGTGAGCAGTTACAAACGAACTTCATAACGTATTTTGGGCGGGGACTAAGGGGAGCGGAAGACACAAGAAACATGCTCGCGAACGTAATGCTCGGCTCCCTTGACTTGTTCGAGCATGCTTATAATCGGATATCCGACACCATGCCCGCTTTCATCACAGAGTTGGACAAAATATGGCCGGATGGAATAGAGGACACGAAGGGAGAAACACCTTCTGACTGACCTCTGTGGATCGGAAACCGCTAAGTCATTTCTGGAAATATGGGGCACAGGCTTCTCTGATAGCCTTTATCGAGACGACCACCATCGGGCTAGAAAAATCATCAGGATGTCGTAAAATATAATTATCAATCAGCTTGACGATTGCTTCGTCAGTAACGCCTTTTTTAAAGCAACTTGTGTAGCTCATTGTTGAAGAAAACCTAGGTGCTTCATTCTCATTTACTATCGTCGTCAATTCATCAGCAATTGCTGTTGCGTATCCTCGCTTCCATTGGTTTGTCATTTGAATCCACTGCGAAAACGTGAATTCATTGGCAACAACATATGGAATTTGATGCCCTATGGAAAGAGCAATCCCTAACGAAATGCATTTAATGCTATTGTGTTTCATGTCAGACTCCATCGCTATTAAGCAACCGCGCCAAGGCGCGGTTTCCGCTGCCGCGCGAACGCCCGCGCACGCATGGCAAAGAGGCCGCGCTCTCGTAAAACGCGGCCTCTCCGTCGGTCAATACTCGCTCGGCAACAGGATGGTGCTGTTGCAAAAATAAAGGCTGATTTCCGGTAGCGGAAAATCCGTGAACGGAATCCGCTTTGAGAAAACGATGTTGCCGTTGCCGTCGTCGCATGTTAGACGCGCGCTATGGTCGTCCTTCACCTTCAACGTCCAGTGCTGAAATTCCTCCGCTGCAACGCGCTTTTTGTAACGCTGCGCGAGGGCGATTTCGTCAAGCAACCAATAAGCGCCACCCGCGTCGGCAACATGCTTGGCTCCGTCCGTGAAAAGAACGCTCCGCACCAGCGAATGGGGCTAGCCCTCTGGGAACAGCAAGGGTTCATAGTCCATCGCGCCATACAGCACATGCAACACGTCAATCGTTTCGATCCCTACCCGATAGAAAATGAGGTAGTTGCCATGCACGCGGCGGCGGACTCCGTTGTGTTCATGGCGGGGGACAAGTTGAAACCGCTCCGGCATGTTGGAAAGCCCTTCGCAACACTGCCGCAATTCCCGCACAAAGCTAATCGCCCGTATGGGGTTGGCGGCGGCGATTATGTCGCCTATGCGTTCAAGATCGGCCTCGGCCTCATCGGTAATAACAACGATCATTGACCTTGGGCGTCCGCCATCGCCTGATATTTCGCCTCAAGACGATCAAACACGGCATGGGCTGGTTTAACCCGTCTGGCGTCCGCGTCGGCAACGCCGCGTGCAATAGCGGCGTCGAGCGCAGCAAGACGCGCCTCCCGTTCCTGAATGAGGCGCACGCCCTCGCGCAACACCTCGCTCTTGGAATTGTAGCGACCGGAAGCGACCAAGCCGCTCACAAAGGTTTCGAGCTGGGTTCCCAAATCCGCACTGATAGCCATGTAAAATTCCTCCATAGTCTATTATGCCACAAATCAATAACTATTATCAAACAGATTCTAATAGCTTGAAAAGACTGATTGTTTTATGGACAAATTCAAGCCTCAAGCCTCGCAATCGTCCACCCCGACACGTTATAGCTGCGGCCAATTTCCGCAAGCGTTTCCTCGCCGTAATCGCGGCGTTTGATCGCTTCCTTCTTTTGATGCGCCGTGAGTTTCGGCGGCCTTCCCATTTTTACGCCTCGCGCTTTGGCGCGGTCGCGGCCTTCGGTCGTTCGGCTGCGGATTAAGTCGCGCTCGAACTCGGGCAGCCCGCCTAGAACCGTCAACATCAGCCGTCCGTGTGCTGTCGTCGTGTCCGCCCATGCGTCGGCAAGGGAACGAAAGCCCGCGCCCTTGTCGGCGATCTGCGCCAGCGTGTTCAAAAGGTCGCGTGTCGAACGTGCCAAACGATCAAGGCGCGTGACGGTCAGAACGTCGCCGCTCTCAAGCTGGCCGATAGCACGGCGCAACTGCGCACGGTCGGCACGTGCGCCGCTGGCCGTTTCCCGAAACACTTTCTCGGCTCCGGCGATGCGCAACTGCTTCACTTGCGCATCGACGCTCTGGCCGTCGGTTGAAACTCTGGCGTAGCCGTAAATCATTGCAGCGAACGCCGAACTTTTTCCGCCTGCCTGCGAAAGCAGGCCTCGATCAAAAAGAGCGCGTCGGGCGCGTCGTGCAAACGAATGAAGCGGTCAATCGCCGTTTCGAGAAGGGCGTAGGAAATCTCGACGTAGTGCTCCGGAAAATTCTCGTTCGGATTGTCAACGCGAGGCCGCCCGCTGTGCTGGTCAATCCACGGCTGAAGGTCGGCTTTCAATCGCGCCACGGCTTCGGCTTGCTGTTCCCTGAATTTCGCAACGTTTTCGTCGAGTCCGCCCATAGCTCCCCCTCTGATTTTCAGGGGGAATTATGCACGTCATTAATGCACAACGAAAGCGGTTTCAAATCAATGGCCTGCGTTTTGTGTTCCCGGTAGGGACGCTCATTTCTGAGCGCCCACCGGGTCACCGGAGGCGGTCGCCCGCCTCCGGTTCCCACAGAACGTGGCGTGCGGATTTCCCGCACCACGCTCTTCGGCGGTTGATTCACAGTTGCACAGCGAGTGCTTGCAACGCCCGGTAGGGGAGTTGCAGTTTTGGTTGCTGTAGAGGCATCCGCTCTTTGATCTGGTGGAAAGCGTCCCAGGTGAGGTGAGCGCCGGCCCAGCTGCGGCTGCACAACATTCTATGCCAGTAACGCTCGACGGCCCGATACACCTTCAACAAAGCGCGGATATTGCCGCCAATGCCGTAATAGGCGTAGTGGCCGCGCAGGGCCGCGTTTAGTTCGTCGACCTGGTTACTGATC
>PLZT01000263.1 GCA_003152255.1 Methylocystaceae bacterium
TCTGCCTGACGCTCGAAGCCCCGAGTACGCTCTCGGTTGCGCTGTGCCTTGCCCACGCGATTTGCCCCAAGGAGGGGTCATGAGAGAGCTTTCCCAAAATCCTATGCTAAGCAGTAATCAGTATAATATCAGTGGATTACGGAAGCTTCGTTTGCGCAAAAGATGGGCCTCCGAGTGGAAGATCAGACAATTCTTGTTGCGTAACCCAGTTGCCAAATTCAAACGAATGACGACAGGGTTGCGCATCGACTTTTAGCTTGGGAAGATTCTGCGACGACCCCATCTACAGCTACCTCAACCGCATTCTGTCATGCCGACGCGCGCCGAGACGGAAGCTCGACTGTCATTCCGGCCCGGCCGGACCGAGCTTTTCGAACGCCGAAACCAAGGTGGCGGCGGTTTTTTGAGCGAGTCTGATGACGGCTTCGCTTGGCGCGTGTTTGGCGACCATGGTGGATATATCGAATAGACGTTGGCAGAGCTGGCGGGCGCGATCAACCGACGAACTCGCTGTCAGCGGGGTGAAGACGATCTCGGCGACGTCGTCAGCGAGATTGGGCGCCGGCCGCGCCGAGACCCGGAGAATATGCGCAGCCTCGCGAAGCTTTTTCGCCTCCGCCGGAGGGGTCACCGCATCGGCGGCCAATTTTTCGATCTGGGCCGCGGCGTGGGCCTCGATCGCCGCCGTGACATCGGCGGCTTTGACGTCGTCGCTGAACCACCCCAGCAAATCATGCCACCGCGCCCGCTGCCGACCTTCCTGGCGCCACGCGAGCCGCCGCACCTCCCGCAATTTGTTCGCGCGCGCCAATTCCTCGCGAGCGAATGATTCGGCCAGGGATTTTACCGTAGGGTCGGCCGCCTCGGCGGCGACGTATGAGTAGAAACGAAACACGCGCATATTCGCGGCCGTGGCTTTGGCCAAAACAAGGTAAGGGCTGAGCAAGGCTGGATCGGCCCAATCTTCGTCGCCGAGGCGTGGATCAATCGGAAAATCCAGCAGCGCCGACATGTCCGGAACCGGAGCTTCGTCGGCATTAACGGCCCATTCGAGGATTGCCTGGAGATGCAACGTCTTATCCGCGATCAGGCCTTCGAGACAGCGCGCTATGTCGTCGTCGCGGCGCGCAACAAGAAGCACCTCCTCCCGGTAACGATCAACGTCACGGCGTTCAATCTCGGCGGCAGCCGCCATTAAACTCGCCTGCGTCCAGCTTCTCGCCTTCATCGGTCCCGCCCCAAGCTTTCCGTTACACACGCGTCATTATATAGGTATTATATATGCGGCTATGGGTCACGCCGAAATTTGTATCAAACAAGAGATAATCGTTTTCGATTGGGAGCGTTTGGTGTAACAGCGGGGACGATCGGCAGCGCTCGCGGAGGTGGAGGGTGAGGATAATTAGGTATTCAATATACCTTATCGCGGTTGCCTTCTTCGCGGTGCTGGCAATGGGGGCGAGGGCTGATGACCGGCTTGGCGAATATCTCGCGAAGGCGAAACCCGCGGAGCTTGTGCCGGGAGCAGATCGTTTCGGAGCGCCGGAGGGGAAGCCGACGCTGGTAACAGCCTTCGCCGGCTCGCGGGCGATTGGATACGTGTGGCTCAACAGCGATTGGGTCGACGCCACAGGCTATTCGGGTAAGCCCATCAACATCCTCATTGGCATGACCCCGGATGGAACGTTAACTGGCCTCAAACTCGTCGAGCATCATGAGCCGATCGTGCTTATCGGCATCGCCGAGTCCAAGGTGCGCGCCTTCATCGACGGCTATGTCGGCGCGAACGTGCGCGACATCGGCCGACTACGGGAAAAACCTCCAGTCGACATCGTCAGCGGCGCCACCGTTAGTATGATGGTGATTGGCGACAGCATCACGCGGTCCCAATTGAAAGTTGCGCAAAGACTATCCGGCGCGCCAGCCGAAAAACCGCCCGAAGCCGCCTTAAAAATGGATCCAAACGCGGGCGCAATCGAAGATTGGCGAACGCTCCTCGGCGACGGTTCGGTTCGGCGGCTCAGTCTCCGCGTAGACGAGGTCAACACCGCGTTTGAGCGAAGCGGCAACGCTGCGGCAGCCGCGCGACCAGAGCCGCCTCGAGGGTCGGAAGGCGGAGACGAGTCCTTCATTGACCTTTATGTCGCCCCGGTGAGCGTGCCCGCGATCGGCAGAAGCCTGTTGGGCGACGCCGAATACGCGANNTTCATTTTGCCCGAAGGCCAAAATTTTGATCCCGCCCAGCCTTGGAGAATTCAGCTACTGGTCCAGCGCGCGACGGGAGCGCTAGAAAAAGCCTTCGTCACTTTCGATGTCGAATACCGCCTACCTGAAAAATACTTGGTAAAGCGGGCGGAAGCCATGGCGCCAGTGACATTCGCCGAGCCCCCATCCGAGGCGGCCATATGGCTGGCGGTATGGCGTGCGCGAGCCGTCGACATCGCCATCCTCGGCAGCGCGCTCGCCATCCTGACCGGGATTTTCTTCTTTCAATCTTGGTTGACCAAACGACCGACGCTGTTCCTCAGATTACGACTAGGCTTTCTCGCCTTCACCTTGTTGTGGCTCGGCTGGTACGCTCACGCCCAGCTTTCAATCGTCAATGTCTTCGCCTTTACCGGATCCTTGATGAGCGGCGCCTTCCGCTGGGACCATTTTCTAATGGACCCCTTGGTCTTCATTCTGTGGACGGCGGTTGTCGTGGGAATGCTGTTTTGGGGACGCGGAGCCTTTTGCGGTTGGCTGTGCCCGTTCGGCGCCTTGCAGGAATTCGTCGGCATGGCCGCCACGCGGCTCAATCTGCCGAAATTTACGCCGCCCTGGGGATTGCATGAACGACTCTGGCCGCTCAAGTATATGCTGTTTTTAGGTTTGTTCGGCCTGTCGCTCCATGACTTATCGCTTGCCGAAAAAGCGGCGGAGGTCGAGCCGTTCAAAACCGCGATCGTTCTGCATTTCATGCGCGAGTGG
>PLZT01000213.1 GCA_003152255.1 Methylocystaceae bacterium
GTGTGAAAAGTCGGGCTGAGCGGATTCCATTTTCGCGGGCGTGGCGATAGAATCTTGCATGACTCACATTTGCGGATTCGCACGCTCGCAACTCCTGCTTTTGCCCGAGGCGATCGATGATTATGTCGGCGCCGACAACCCCGTCCGGTTCATCGACGCTTTTGTCGACGGGCTTGATTTAAAGGCCGCTGGTTTCGAGCGGGTCGAGGCCAAGGCGACGGGCCGTCCCGGCTACGCTCCCGGCGACATGCTGAAGCTCTATATTTACGGCTATCTCAACCGCGTGCGGTCGAGCCGGCGTCTTGAGGCCGAATGTCATCGCAACATCGAGATCCCATGGGGAGGTGGATAGCGACCGGCGCTCTGGCAGAGTGAGGTTGCGAACACCAACTCTGGAGACAGCCATGCAAGTTAAAGCTGACCGACCCGAAGCGCCGAGCGCCATCCGCAGCGATCTTGGCGCAATCTTCGTTTCTTTGGAACTCAGCCGCTCGATTTGGCTGATCACTTCGCTGTCGCCCGGCGCGGGCGAGAAGATGTCGAAGCACAGCGTGCCTGCCGGAGACATCGGCGCGCTGTTGGCGCGCTTTTCGGAGATGAAGCAGAAGGCGTTCGCCCGGACCGGAAAATCGTTCCCGATCATCGTCATTCAGGAAGCGGGGTTGGACGGCTTTTGGATTCACCGTGTGTTGCAGAAGGAAGGGATCGAAAGCCACGTCGTCGACCCGGCCTCAATTGCGACCTCACGTCGTCGGCGGCGGCCAAAGACCGACAGGATCGACGGCGAAGCGCTGCTGCGCGCACTGCTCGCTTACAAGCGCGGCGAACCTCGGGTGTGCGCGATGGTCAAAGCGCCGACTCCTGAAGAAGAGGACCGCCGCCGTCTCTGCCGCGAGCGCAAGGTATTGACCACCGAACGGGTTCAGCACGTCAACCGGATCAAAGGCTTGCTGTTCTGCCAAGGCGTATCCGGCTACGAGCCGCTACGCCGCAACCGACGCCAACGGCTCGACGAACTGAAGACGGGCGATGGGCGCTTACTGCCGGATCATCTGAAGGCGCAAATAAGCCGGGAACTCGATCGTCTCGAACTGCTGCTTGAACAGATCAAGGCGGTGGAGGCCGAGCGGAACGCGCTGTTCGCCGTGGCGAAGGCGGCGGCGCCAACGGCAGCGCCGGTGGCGATGTTGCTCGACCTCAAAGGCATCGGACCCGAATTTGCCGCCGTCCTTTGGATGGAGGCATTCTTTCGCAGCTTCGCCAATCGAAAACAGATCGCTGCCTACGCGGGGTTGGCGCCGACACCCTGGCAAAGCGGTTCGATTGATCGCGAACAGGGCGTTTCGAAAGCCGGCAATCCACGATTGCGAACGACGCTCATCCAGCTCGCTTGGCTATGGCTGCGCCATCAGCCGCAATCAGCGCTGGCTATATGGTTTAAAGAACGGGTCATGTGCAACGGCGGCCGGTTCAAGAAGACGACCATCGTGGCGCTGGCGCGAAAGCTGCTTGTGGCTCTGTGGAAATATGTCACGGCTGGCGTCGTCATTGAAGGAGCCGTGATGAAAACCGTTTGACGACAGGCGCTCACCGCATTCTCAAATCTTCCGGGGCTAAATCAGTCCTGGCGGATCCGGGTGGACGAACCGAAGATGACTATGGCTACGAAAAGCCGTTATCGAGAATGGTTCTCGTCTTCCTGAGCCCTGCCCGCCGCAAGCGGGATCTTGGTGCAGCCGTCGCAAACGGCGACCGAATGTGAGGTTGATCTGGTGCGGAAACGACCGGGTCGTGCAATCGGGCTCAGACCTTGGATGCGAAACAGCCGCTGGAGTTTTACTCATGCGCGAGTGAATTTCACCCCTTGACCTAAACCTCCCCATGTGAGGTCATCTGGCTGCTGCGGACCTTGAAGCCGGATTTCAAGACCATCGCCGACTTCCGCGCCGACAACAGCAAGGCGTTTCGCGCGGTGTTCCGCCAGTTCGTCGTGCTATGCCGCAATCTCGATCTTTTCGGACGCGAACTTCTCGGCGTTGACGGCACGCGCATCAAGGCGGTCAACAACAAGGACCGCAACTTCACGAAGAACTCGCTGGAAAAATTCATCAAGGCGGTGGACGAACGGCTCGCCGACTATTTGAAGCGGCTTGACGAGGACGACGCCACGGAAGCCGGGACAAGCGGTTCGCGCACGAAAAATCTCGCGGAAAAAATCGAGGCGNNCGAGGACCAGATATCGCTGACCGATCCCGACAGCCGCGCCATGGCGGCGCACACCAAGGTTGGCGTCGGCTACAACATTCAGATCGCCGTCGACGCCAAGAACAAGATGATTGTCGAACAAGCGGTGAGCAATCAGGTCGTCGACATGGGCCTGCTGACGCAAACCGCCGAGGCCGCGCGCGACATTCTCGAAGTCGAAAAAATCGATGTCGTCGCCGACAAGGGCTACTTCAAGATCGAGGATATCGAAGCCTGCGAGAAGGCGGGAATGACGCCGTATGTGCCCCGGCCGCAGCGGGGATCGTCGGTCAAAAACGGCTTCTTTCGCAAGGACGAGTTCCGTTACGATGCCGGGCAGGATGCATATGTCTGCCCGGCGGGCCAGACTCTGGCGACGCGCTACGAAAGCAAGCTGCGGGACATGAAGAAGTTCGATTACAGCAATCGGGCCGCGTGTCTGGTTTGCGCGATCCGCTCGCGCTGCACCAAGGATTATCGCAAGGTCTCACGCCTGGAAAACGAGGCGGTGCTGGACCGCATGGCGGCGCGGCTGAAGGCGCGACCCGAGATACTCAACACGCGCCGCGAGATCGTCGAGCATCCCTTCGGCAGCATCAAGCAATGGATGAACCAGGGCGCGTTCTTGACGCGCGGCCTCGACAAGGTGCGCGCCGAATTCAGCCTGACGGCGCTCGCCTATAATTTGCGACGAGCGCTCAACATTCTTGGCGTCGATGATTTGATGAAGGCCGTGCAGGCCTGAGGAAGGGCGTTTGCGGCTCTATTGGGGCCGGGACGGCTCGTCCGGGCTCTTCAGGAGCCCTCCGGGAGCGCGAGGGGCGAGGCTTTCAGCGCCGGCGCGAAAAACACCTCATCGACCGTCGTCGGACTGCCGTCGCTCACCGCAACGGCGGGTTTTCACACGGTCTGCAAGAATTTCGAGACACGCATAAAACCCTTGAAACACATGGGCTTCTCATCAATTGCGCCCGATATGGCCTGAGCGTGACGCGAGCGCCGCCGGCGATGCGGATAAGCGTCATGGGACGAGTCGTCACTTGCAAAGCGGGCGTCAAAGGGGATAGTCGCGCACAGGATCGACTCCGGCATCCGTCAGGAATTTGCGCAGAGCAGCAACCTCGTCTTTCGGAAGGCTATGGTGGATGTCGTGGAATCCATGGGTGAAGCCATTCAGCGTTATCAATAAATGGTTGTGCCGGGTGTAGGTAATTTCAGCTCCAAGTTCTTCCAACATTGACTTGACAATCTTTGGATCTATGTTGCTGCTCATGAGGTGCGCGAACAAAGCATGCAGGGTTGCCCGATGTTTATGGTTCATTGATTGTGCCCCCTGCTCATCGCGAAAGCCGATCATTTCCTCGGGTTGATAGCACGGCGCAGCGCGCGTGCGGCTGCGACAAAGAGACTTGGCCTCCAAAAATTGTGCGCAGCTTTTGGGATTCCGCTTGTATTGGTGTGCAGAAGCCAAGAAAATCG
>PLZT01000731.1 GCA_003152255.1 Methylocystaceae bacterium
CGACTTCCTCGCCGCGTCTCGCCAGTTCCAGCGCGCGCCGCTGCGCCCGCGTTTCCGGGGTGGCGGTCACGAAAATTTTCACGCGCGCGCCGGGGCAGATCACCGTGCCGATGTCGCGCCCGTCGAGCACCGCGCCCTCTTCGCGCGCCGCGAAACGGCGCTGCAGGTCGACCAGTTCGGCCCGCACCTGCGGCAAGGCCGCGACGACCGACGCCGCCTCGCCCATTTCGCGCGAACGCAGGCGCGCATCGTCGAAATCGGTCAGCGACAGGCCGCGCGCGGCGGCCGTGGCGGCCTCCTCGTCGTCGAGCGGCAGTCCTTCGTCGAGCAGCGCGCAGGCGGTGGCGCGATAGAGCAGGCCCGTGTCGAGATGCGGCAGGTTGAAATATTCGGCGAGCCGGCGCGCCAGCGTGCCCTTGCCCGAGGCCGCCGGTCCGTCGATGGCGATGACGAGCCCGCTCACGCGAACCGCGCCCCAAGGCTTTCCATCAGCGCGCGGAACGAGGGAAAGCTCGTCGCGATCATGGCTTGATCGTCGACCGTGACTTCCTTTCGGGCGGCGAGGCCCATGACCAGAAAACTCATGGCGATGCGGTGATCGAGATGCGTTTCGACGGCTCCGCCGCCCGCGACCGCCCCGCCGCGCACCAAAAGATCGTCGCCCTCGATCGCGCAATCGACGCCATTGGCTTCAAGTCCCGCCGCGATCGCGCTGAGGCGGTCGGATTCCTTGACGCGCAATTCCGAAAGGCCGCGCATGCGCGTTTCGCCGGAAGCAAATGCCGCGACGACAGCGAGGATTGGGTATTCATCGATCATCGAGGGCGCGCGCTGCGGCGGAACCTCGACGCCGCGAAGGCCCGGCGAATAGCGCGCGCGAATGTCGGCGACCTCCTCGCCGCCCTCGACGCGGCGGTTTTCCAACGAGAGATCGGCGCCCATTTCGAGCAGCGTCG
Organism: Methylocystaceae bacterium; assembly: GCA_003152255.1. Next base: position 957 of record PLZT01000731.1, read on the forward strand.
TCAGCAGTCCACTGCGTAGCGGATTGGTCATCACGCCTTCGACCACGATGTCGGAACCCTCGACGATCAGCGCCGCGGCCAACGGAAAAGCCGCCGAGGACGGGTCCGCCGGCACGCGAACTTCTTGCGCGCGCAACTCCGGCCGGCCTTCGAGCGTGATCTTGCGGCCATGCGGGCCATGCGGCTCGACCTTCAGCGCCGCGCCAAAGTGCAGCAGCATTTTCTCGGTGTGGTCGCGCGAGGCCTCAAGCTCGATCACCACCGTTCGGCCCGGCGAGTTGAGGCCGGCGAACAGCACGGCCGATTTGATCTGCGCCGAGGCGACGGGGGTCGTATATTCGATCGGCAGCGGCTCGCTGGTTCCCTGCAGCAGGATCGGGAAGCGACCGCCCTCCTGCTCCTCCAGCACGCGGGCGCCCTGGAGCAGCAGCGGGTCGAGAATGCGCCGCATTGGCCGCTTGCGCAGCGAGGCGTCGCCGTCGAAACGCGCGGTGATGGCGTGGCCGCCGACGACGCCCATCATCAGCCGCGATCCCGTGCCGGCGTTGCCGAAGTCCAGCGTCTCGCGGGGGTTGAGCAGCGATCCGAGTCCCGCGCCAAAGACGCTCCAATTTCCCTCGCCGCGCCGCGTCACGGTCGCGCCAAGCTGGCGGCAGGCGCCGGCGGTGCGCAACACGTCGTCGCCTTCGAGCAGACCCTCGATCGTCGTCTCGCCGACGCAAAGCAGCCCGAGGATCAGCGACCGATGCGAGACCGATTTGTCGCCGGGCGGGCGAAGACGTCCGGATAGGCCACTGGAGCGCAGCGCGCAAAGCGGCGTCGCCGCGGGATGCGGCTTCGAGACCGAGGCTTCCAAATCGCATCGCCCTTTTTTTTGGCGCTGGCGCCACGCGCCCAAAATCCAGGCTGCTTGGGCGCGAAAACGCAGGGTGTCGGTGTTGCGTGAAAATGCGCGCGGGCGCACTCAGATCGAGCGTTTATGCGCGAAAATGCGCGCGATTGTAAAGAATCGTCAAGCGCCCGGAAAAGCCGTGAGTCGAAGCTGGGCCTTGTCGCGCCGCGCCGACCGCCCCAGGTATTAGCTGCCCCCTTAGCTGGCGGGCGACAAAAGGGAGGGAATAATATCATGGATCGCAGGACATTTTCGTTGGTTCTTGGTCTTGGAGCCGCTGTCGCTCTCGCGCCAAGCCTCGCCTTGGCCGAGGATCATTTGGCCGAAGCTATCAGTCACACCAAAGAAGCTATTGCGCATGGAAAAGAGGGCCATGCCGAACTGCTCGTAACCCATGCCGAAGCAGCGCTGACGCATGCCGAGGCGGCCGAAAAGCAGAAGCCAAATCCCCATACGGCGGAAGGGATTACGCATTTGAAGGCCGCCATCGAGCACGGCAAGTTGAAACACGCCGATGTCGGAACCAAGCACGCGGAAGAGGCGCTGACGCATTTGGAAGCCGCGGAGAAATAAAGCCGCGCCGGAGGGCGGGCCGTTTGGGTTCGCCCTCCCTTTTACGCGGAGCGGCCGGGGCTTTCGCGGCTCAATCCTCCGCCGCCCGCAACCGCCGATAATGGCTCCGAATCGCCTCTTCGCCATGGATGCGTTCCAGCCGCCGCAGCATGAAATGTCCGCGCGCGATTGATTGAAAGTGGTTCATGAACACCACATTGATCGTCGCGGCGCCCGCCGCGCCGGCCAGCGGAATAGCGCTCGCGGCGATCTTCTCCCAGACCACGACGCCAAAGCGCGAGGCGACCTCGCCGGTCAGCGCCGCCACGGCCGGCGCGGCGAGGTTGGTCGCGCCGCGCTCCAGCAGCAGCGACGACGCCTCATTGGCGAGGCGGCCGAGCATGGCGCGCGAGGCGTAATAGCCCACGTCCGCGCGGCGCTCGGAACCTGCGGCGCGTTCGCCGGTTCCCTTGTTCGAGCCATGAGCGAAGACCTCGACGCAAGCGAGTCGCCCCTCGATGGTCGAGAGATCCTCGCCGTGATGGCGCGCGATGTCGGCGATGGCCCGCAGCATGAGTATCGTCGTCACCGGCAATTCGATCGGCAAGGAGGCGGCGCCGAAGAGGCCGCCGACGCCCCCCGCGACGCCGGCGAGAGTCGAGGCGAGCCGCGACGAGGGGCGCTTTGTGGGCCCGCTGTTCAGCGATTTGAGCGCGACCTTGAGGCATTCCTGAATCGCCCGCTCGGCCGCGCGATCCACCGCGCGGCGCATGGGCTTGGGCATTTGCGCCAAGACGCCATGGATTGGTTTGCCGGCGTAATCGGTGAGGCGCGTCGCGAAATTGTTCGACTCCAGTAGCTTATAGGCGCGCGCGAGTTCCTGTTTATGTCCTGGGGAAAGCTCTGGCTCCGCCCCGCTCATCGCCGCCGCAGCAGGGGCCGCACGCCATTGACGCTGGCGAGAATGGCAGAACCGTTGCTGAGCAGCGCGGTGAACGACGGGCTGATCAGTCCGCTCGGCAGCGCCAGGCCGAGCGCCAGCGTGTTGAGAACGACGACGATGCCGTAATTTTGCTTGATCAGCTTTATCGCGTCGCGCGAAATCTCCACCGCCTCGACGAGCTTCCAGAGCGAATCCTCCATCAGCACGACGTCGGCGGATTCCTGCGTCACTTCGGCGCCGTGCTTCATGGCGATGCCGACATCGGCGAAACTGAGCGCCGGCGAATCGTTGATGCCGTCGCCCACCATCGCGACGACATGGCCCTCGCGCTGCAACTGCCGCACGACGTCGGCCTTGTCGGCGGGCAGCATGTCGGCGTATTGGCGCGTGAGGCCGAGCCGCTCGCCGACCGCGCGGGCGACCACGGCGTTGTCGCCGGTGAGCATGATGGCGTCCTTGACGCCGAGCGCATAAAGCCGCTCGACGATGCTCGGCGCTTCCGGGCGGATTTGATCGGCATAGGGCGCTAGCGCGGCCAACTTTCCGTCCGTCGCGACGTAAAGACAGGAATAGCCTTGCCTTTCGAGCCGCGAACGATCGCTCGCGGCCGCGCCGACCCTGATGCCGCTTTGGCGCATGAAGCGCTCGTTGCCGACATGCACATAAAAGCCGCCGACAAGACCTTCGACGCCAAGGCCGAGACGATATTGCGTCTCTTCGCAGACCGGGACTTCGGCGTCGAACTCGGCGGCCCTGCGGCGCAGGGCTTCGGCGACGGGATGGGTGAGCCGGCTTTCCGCCGCCGCCGCGAGCCCAAGCAGACGCGGGGCCGCGAGGCTCTGCTGATAAGTGATGAGGTCGCCGACTTCCGGATGGCCCCGCGTCAGCGTGCCGGTCTTGTCGAATATGACGGTGTCGACTTCGGCGAGGCGCTCCATGTGGCGCCCGCTCTTGATGATGACGCCGCGCCGCGCCGCCAGCGTCATCGACGACAATACGGCGGTCGGCGCCGCGACGCGGATGCCGGTGCCGTAATCGACGATGACCAGCGACAGGAAGCGGTCGAAATCGAAGCTGATGGCGGCCGTCGCCGCCGCGACGCCCAAAGTTGGCAGCACCAGCCGGTCGGCGAGCTTTTCGGCGTGGTTCTGCATGCGCGTGTCGCCGACCGGCGCCGAGTCGATCAGTCGCACGATCTGACCGGCTGTCGTGTTCGAGCCGACCCGCGTCGCGCGGATGGTCAATTGTCCCTCGCGCGTCACCGTGGCCGCGAAGGCCGCCTCGCCGACGCCGCGCATCACCGGCAGTCCCTCGCCGGTGATGGTCTTCTGGTCGATCAACGCGCTGCCGTCGATGATCTCGCCATCGACCGGAATCATCTCGCCGGGATAGACCATGACCTCATCGCCGACCAACACGTCGCGCGCGGGGACGGAGATCACGCTGCCGTCACGTATGATCCAGGCCGTCTTCGACTCGAATTCGAGCAGATCGCCGATCGCGCGCTTGGACCCGGCCGCCGTGAGATCCCTGATCCAATCGCCGAGCTTTATCAGCCATGTGATCAGCGCGCCAGCGACATGATTGCCTTGCGCGAGCGAGGCGAGGATCGCCAATGTGTCGAGAAAATCCACGTTGAGCCGATGCTCGTCGCGCAGGACCCGATAGGCTCTCGCGGCGATGGGATAGCCGTTCCACAACATCAGCGGAATGTTTATCGCCGTGGCGACGGGATTGGCCACGAAGGCCAGAGCCATCGACACCGTGGGCAACAACAAGGGATAGCGATGGGGCTCCTCCGCCGGCTTGGCCGCGGCGATCAGTTCCTTCGCGAGATGCTGGCCCGCGTCGCCCATGGGCGGCGCGAGTTGGGTGAGTTCGCGCAGATCGCTCAGCGTCATCAGCCGCAGCCGGCCGATCAGCAGGCGAAACATCGGTTCGAACGCGATCTCATATTCCACGACGAGGCTGGAGCAGGCGTAATTAATCCTCGCGCCGCGCACCGCGCTCTGGCCGCGCAGCCAGGCGAGCGTCTCCTCGGCGAGGTCCTTGTCGTAACACAGCGTTGGAATCCACAGGCGTACGCGACCTGGCATGAAGTGGCGGATCGCGAACTGCATTAGGGCGGTCCTGTCGCTTAAGCGCTTGGCGTGGATTTGGCGCCCTTGCGAGCGCCCGCGTTCAATTTTTCCGCGAGCACATGATGCTGTTGCAACTCGACGAAATGATTGAGCGAGAACACGCCGAGGGTGAGCCAGACCGGCGTCGCGGCGAAGGCGCCCGTCTCGAGTAGCGACAGCGCGACGATGCCGCCGGCCAGGCCGATTTTGAGATCAACCGTGTTGCCCGTCGCCAGTTTGATGTGACGATCGACATATTTGCAAATGTGCACGACGCTTTTGGCGGCGTGGGAGTGCTCGGCGAGAAATTCGGCCTCGTCCTCGATTTTCCTGGTGATATCGTCGAGTTGCGTGCCCGGCGGACGCGGCGTCGCGCCGCCATGGTGCTCCTCGCAATGGCGGCTCAGATGATCGTGGAAATCGTCGTGCCGCCGCTTGTCGTAAAGCAGGACGACGCTGCCGGTGATCGGGTTGACCTCGCAGCTCTCCACCCCCACGATGCCGGCGAACTTTCTGCCGATCTCGTCCAGCAGCTCTGGATTTCCCTTCGCCGAACTGAATTTCATCCGGACGCGGCCTAGCGTCTGGTGCTCCATCCGCAGAACGTGTTTGACTTTCTTTTTCTTTTTGTGACCCTTTGGCGCTACGGGCGCGGACGTTTCGTCCGCGGCTCGCTTCGCCGCTTGGGATTCATTTTGAATGTCGTCGTGACGCGCCGCCAGCGGCGGCGCATCCTCGGATCGGGCGGAGTTTTCCGGCGAGACGTTTTGCATGATCGTCAGGCTACCGGCGCCGTGTCCTTGGCCGGAGCGGGCTTGCCCTTCGTTTCGGCGTCGACCTCGGCCACGATGTCCTGAACGTGTTCATTGGTTTCGGCGACGAATTCCTTGGTCTTCTGACCCAGTTTTTAGACGCCGCGCACGGTAGACTTGAACATCGGGCCCAGCACGGAGCCGATCTTGGGCGCGAATTTGGGGGCCGCCATCGCGGCGACGCCGAGGACGAGACCCGGCAACAGGGCGGCCTCGATAAGCGCGACGCCAACGCCAACCACGCCGACCGTGGCGACGGTCGCGACAATATTGGTCTCTTCCTCGCTCAACTCGTCGTCGTTGTCGTGCTCGGTCTCGACGACAGCGTGGGCGTCCTCGTGTTCGTCCCCGTGCGCGTCGATTTTCGACTTACTCATTTGCTGCTCCTGCCGCATGGCTAAAGCCCCCGGAAAATCAGTGGCCGAGGGATTGTTGCATACACTGGGTAATGAATGCGACGCTTTCGCGACAAACAATCGCGCGAATTTGCCGGGCGACGTTGGCGCTCCGATAAATATATAAAAAACATGGATATTTGCTAATGCATCCAGTCGCAGTCTTCGAAAAATAGTTAAGTTCCAAATAAAAAATAATCTTGCATCAAGTAGATATCGGGGCCGGGCGCGAATCTTCTATCCCAGTTTCGCCAGGACGAGGCAAGCAGACGCGTGGACTCCTCCGCTCGTCACGAGGCCTCGCCGCTTCCTCGCGTCATTTGCCGCCACAGTCCCTTGAGCGGCTCGAAGCGGAACACCACTTCGTGCCGGCCCTCTGGCACCGCCACCGCGCGGAACAGCACGTTGGCGCGCGACACCCGGACCGGAGCGCCGTCCACCCGCGCGAACCAATAGGGATGCCAGACGTCGTTCAGCACGACCCAACCGCCGCCGCGCGGCGCCTCGGCCTCGATCACCACCTTGGTGTTCTCGTACGAGACGATGCGCGCCGTCGCCGGCTTTTGGTCCGCCGTTTGCCTGTGGCACATTGGCGATTCCTCGAGCAGCACGGCCTCGCGAAAATCGACTTCCGGCCACCCGCCCTCGTCGATCATCTTCGCGAAATCGGCGCGCAACGCGCAGACCGGCAGCAGCACGCGCGGCAACGCATTGGGATATTCATAGACATAGGCGTCCTTCGTGCGCGCGATGAAATTCACGTCGCCCGGCTTGATGTTCTTGTCGATCTCTTCGATCGGCACGCCGGTCGCGATGTAGCGCAGGCCCAGTAAATCCGACATCGGCGAGCGGTAGGACGTGTAAAGCTTGGAGAATTCGCGTTGCTCCGGCAGCGCCAGATGGTCGCCGGCGCCGGTTGCGTCCTCGAACAGTTTCAGGCGGATTGGATTGTAGCCGAGATCATGGTCGAAGCCATGCACGAGGCTGGCGTTGGGCCAGTGAAAATCTATCGCCGCGAGTTCGATTCGGTCGCGCTGATCCGGCGCGGGATGGACGAGTTTCTCGCGCAGCAGCGCGATGGTGTCGTTCTTGGTGTCGGCGCGCAGCACGTCGAATTTTTCCGGCGGCAGCGCGGTCGATTCATTGGGTTCGTTGCCGATGGCGAGATCGAGCGTCGCGACCGCGCCGACCAACGCCAGCGCCGCGAGCGAATTCTTTTGCGCGAGACGCGGCGCGAAGGCGACCACCGCGAAAGCCAGCGCCCAAAAGCCGGCGCCGATGAGCAGCGGCGCGCTGGCCTGCGTCAGCCGGTCCTTGGCGAAGGCGACGCCGGCGCAAAGCGCCAGCAACGACGCCGCCCCGCCGGCGAGCGCCCATAAATTGGGCCGCGCCTCGCCGCGCAGCAATAGATGCAGGGCGTAGCCGCCAAGAATCGCCAGCACCGCGCAAAGCGGGAAGGTCGCGTCCGCCGGCCGGCGCCATAGATCGACGCCGGGAATGTGAAACAGC
>PLZT01000035.1 GCA_003152255.1 Methylocystaceae bacterium
GAAATGAGCGTCCCTACCGGGAATAACACGCGGAAACGCCTGTGATATATGGTGAAATCGAGCTTTTTCACCCTTGCGCGCGCGAAAGAATTGAGCCGCACAACCGCGTACTTTCCGTCGGTATCCTTCTCTCTTTCGACCCGAGGGCGCATTTGACGTGAGGGGGCTTCGACCCGCCCAGCGTCTTACAGGACAGCCAGCGCCATTGTCGCGTTCCAAAGTAGGCGCTAGTATGCTGCACGTTGCGCCAATGCGTATCGGCGGCAATGCTCAAGGTAGGCTTTTTCGTGCACCCCGAGCAATTCGACGACCGCTTTCCAAAGCCAGGTCGGCGCGTCAAGGTCGTGCGGGCGATTGCGTTCGAGTTCCGCCAGCCATAGTTTTCTCGTCTCCATATTCATCTGTCGGCTGTGCGCTTTGCCAACTGCGGCAGCAAGATAGCTCGCGACCCTTGTTGCTTCGTAGGCGGTCAGTTGATCGATTTCGAGCTTGAGGTCTTGTGGAAGAAGTTCGCGCACAAAGATCGGTCTCCCCAGCATCTTTACTGCGAGCATGCGTTTGCCGAGATTTGGCGAAAGATGTCTTGCCCCCTCGACGACCCGCTCCGCAGGATCGTGCGGCATTTCGGCCAGTTTGTCGCGCGGAGCCGCAGGAGCGATCGCCTCCTTGAAGTCCATGAGGCAATATTGATTTGCGGAATTCTTGCCGTCAACCGACATAAGCACCGCATACCGCAGCAAACCGAGCGAGCCGCATCCCTTCATCCAGTAAGCCGCGTCAATCTGCCTGACTTTGGCGTGGTCTTCACGCGAACGCAGCATTGTTGCAAGGCTCTTGATCTCATCGCTTTCAGTGAGGCGTGCAATCTCGGCTCGCTCATTTTCTGAAAGAGGCCAAAAGCGCTGCCCTAACGGAATATTCGGCTTCGGCCCCTTGATTCGCTCCTCGGCGAGGGTTTTCCAGCTCGACGCGGCAGACTGGCGAAAGGCGAGACGAATGGTTTGCGGAGTTTTGACGTCGCTCAGCTCATCGAAGTCGAGCGCGAACGACTTAGCATAGCCCTCCATCATCGCTTCGAGAATCAATGCAGTTGTGACTCCGGGGAGGTTCGAGCCGCGCGCCGCCGACGCGAGCGAAAGCGCGAGCCGCAAGAGGTCGTGCGCGGGATTGCCGATGACCGTGTGATCGAGGTCTCTGATCTGGATGTCGATTGCGCCAGTTGGATTTGCGACTGGACCGAGATTTCCGACATGGCAGTCGCCGCAAATCCACACGGCCGGACCGTCCGGAATGGCTCCTGCTTTGATGTCACTCAACCATTCGTAGAATCTAAGCGTCGAACCCCGCACATAGCGATGCGCTGACTGAGCCATCTTCAGATTACGGGTCTTTTCGAGCAGCGGCGACCGATGCTCCGGGTGCGGAAGATCGCATACTTTTGCCATTCAACCCTCAACGGGACTTACGTGGGCCTTCGGAGTCGATATCTAACGATATACGACCGGTCCGGTTGATTACCAATGAGCCGCCAAGCTGAGTAGCAAATGCGCGCGTAAGCCCCACACCGAACGATGTAGCCTCTGAATCAGCTTTTTCGCTCCCGTGTCGGGAATTCCTGCACGGGACGAGGACAAACCATGTTTGAATCAGGGGCGGCGGTAAGATTGGACCCAGTATTGCAGCGCGGCGGTAAGCTCGCCCGTGGCTCCCCCGAATTGTTCGAGGAGGAACTCGCCAAAGCGCGCATCCGGTTCGCCCACGCTCACGGGCTGAATAAGTTACTTGCGGTGTAAAAACATTTGTCCCCTCCGGCGGTTGCGGGAAGCGCAGTCGCGCAAGGGTACGAACGCTTTTACGGTGACGGGTTCCGGTCCTCTCTTAAATTGCCGTCGTGACTTGCTTAGGCGTTACCGCTGCGGTAATCAGCGGTCGCATCAAACGGCGACGCGCAGCCCTCTGTCGCCCGCCCGCAGTTCCTCCTGCAGCCGGCATTGCGCCCACTGTGCAAATCTCAAGATTATTGCTCATCGGGATTCACCTCTCAAATACGTAGGTTTTTGAGAGGAGTGGTCGGGACGGAAGAATCAACCTCGAAAATGGCTTAAACGTCTCTCAAAACTCATTCTTGATTTCAGCCTCTCAAAAGCTCATCGTATCGCTGAGTTTAGAGAGGTCAGGCCATGCCGAAGAAAAAGCCAATTGCCGCCCCCGCCCCCGTGCGGAAGGGACGAGGACGCCCCGGCGCGCGCAAGAATGTGCGGGCAACTTCGTTGTCACGTCCCGACGGGGAAGCGCCGTCGAAAGGCATGTTGATCGGCTACGCGCGGGTTTCGACCATTGACCAGAATCTTGCGTTGCAGCGGGACGCGCTCACCGAGGCGGGATGCGGGAAAATTTTCACCGAGCAATTGTCGGGCGCGGTTACGGATCGACCCGCTTTGCGCGACGCGCTGGAATTCGCACGTAGCGGCGACACGCTGATTGTATGGAAGCTCGACCGCTTGGCGCGGTCGATGAAACAGTTGATCGAAACCATCGAGAAATTGCGGGTGAGAAACATCGGGTTTCGCAGCCTCACCGAAGCCCTCGACACGACGACCGCGCAAGGGCGGCTCGTCTTTCACATGTTCGGTGCTTTGGCGGAATTTGAGCGTAGCCTGATCCGAGAGCGCACCCAAGCGGGTCTCGCCGCCGCGCGTCGCATAGGCCGCACGGGAGGCCGTCCGCCGAAATTGACGGACGACGACATCGAAGCCGCGAAGGCGATGCTCACCAATCCCGACATTGGCGTGACTCAGATCGCGCATCGCCTTGGCGTCTCTCCCGCCACGCTGTATCGTTACATTCCCGCCGCGCGGACGGCAAACTCGCAAGACGGTTGAGATAACAAAAAAAACCCACGCTCGACGACGAAGGCCTTTTTGGGATCGTCTCAAAAACGTTCATTTTTTAGGTCCCGTCCCTCTTCCGACCAACGATCACGAGCGAAGTCATGATTCCGCAGTTTGATTCGAACAAAGAACATAAATCCGATTTCCTTCATGAACATGAACTGAAAAAACTGAACAAATTAATCGTTGAAAGAGGTAAACATCTTGTCGGCATCAATGGCGGTCCTGGAATGGGCAAAACAATATTAGCGCATAAATTTATACATGAACTATCTGAATATTTTGATGGCGGCATATCATGCGTATCTACGCACAGTTTGCCAATTTCGAGTGAAAACCTAGTTTTTGATAAAAAGCGCAATCATCTTCTTGTAATAGATGAGGTCTATGATTCTGCCGAAATTTTACTGTCAGAAAGAATATTGCCAGAAACGGTAGTCGATGAAGTGTATCGTTGCAAGACGCTACACACTATAGTGATATCTCGCAAACGAGTGGAATGGATTCCTATAGATGCGACTATACATGTAAATGAGCTTTCAAAGGTAGATGCAGTTGAATTTATAAAGAATATAGTTGGAAACAAATATGAATATATATCGGATAGCGCCATTGATATGATTAATGGCAGCCCATTGGTTGCAAACCTGTTAGGAGCTATGGCTGTTGAAAAAGGAATATCTGTTGATGAATTATTGAGTAAAATTCTCCCGTTTGAGCTGTCTGGTCTAGTTGATACATTAGGCCGTCCTTTGCGTTTATCAGGACGACTATCAAAGGTGATTGTCGCAGATGCTCGTGCGGCTAACGAAGAGTTGTTGCGAATAATCAGTAAAGATCGTAATTATATTTATAGTATATCTCCAAGAAGGTTTGAAGAGCTAGCGGCTGATGTTTTTGAGAGGCTCGGTTATACAGTAGAGATTACGCCGCCTTCAAAGGATGGCGGCAAGGATTTGTATGTCGCGCGGAAAAGTGAACTTGGCTCCTTGTTGTTCTATGTCGAGTGCAAGCGGTATGCGCCAGATCGGCCAGTCGGCGTTGGGCTCGTTCGGTCACTTTATGGAGTCGTGGAAGCGGGCAAGGCGACGGCGGGTTTGATGCTCACAACCTCTCACTTTACAAAGGGAGCGCATGAATTTCAGCGGCACGTTGAGCGGCGATTGACGTTGAGTGACTACACCGATTTTCAGTCATGGTTGAGGTGCGCAGGCTTTGTCGAATAATTCTATGCGAGGCAACATCAAGATTATTGCACAAAAAACCAGCCCCTTGATTTAAAACCCCTTTTCTTGTGCATTAATGACGTGCATAAGTAGGGCATGATTTACGGCTACGCCAGAGTCTCAACCGACGGCTAGAGCGTTGACGCGCAAGTGAAGCAGTTGCGCGCCGCCGGTGCCGAGAAGATTTTCAAGGAGACGGCCAGCGGCTCGCGCAGCGACCGCGCGCAGTTGCGCCGCGCTATCGGCCAGCTTGACAGTGGCGACGTGTTGACCGTCACGCGCCTTGATCGTCTGGTACGCTCGACGCGCGACCTCTTGAACACGCTGGCTCAACCGACAAGGGCCCGGGTTTCCGTTCCCTTGCCGACGCGTGGGCGGACACCACGACCTCGCACGGGCGCTTGATGTTGACCGTTCTAGGTGGGCTGGCGGAGTTTGAACGCGCCTGATACGCGCTCGAACGACCGAAGGCCGCGAGCGCGCCAAGGCGAACGGCGTGAAAATGGGAAGGTTCAATCCCTTGTGGAGGTGAAATTTTGATGGAGCCGCAGGGGCCCCACCATTCTGTCTGTATCGTTGAAGCGGGGTTGTTTCTTGATGCTATTGAACGAGGGAAGCGTTCGGTCTGGAAAATTGCCATTGTGGTATGATAGCCCTACTTATCGAGAATCTCTGGTGGGCTCTATCTAAAGGTGGGCGGCAGAGTGAACGCTGTTTTGGGGAAAAGCGACAGATGTTTGGGAGAGCCGGTTATCGGTTTAACCAACTCATCATCAGCAACGCTGTCATTTGGTGAGTGACATGGGCATGTCCAACGATAAGAACCAGGCCGAAGCTGAAGTGTCAACTCCAGAGGATCAGCTTCGAGAGCAGGTCGTCATTGCAGAACAGCTTATCAATCGAATTATGGACGAGATGGAGGTCAGACTCCACCGAAAGCTTTTGGCAGCATTCGGTGCCACATGCCTGATAGTTGTTATAAGTTTGTGTGCTTGGTTGTTAGCTTTTTCAGAGCTCACGTTTTCTGTAAAACAGTTCGTGCCACCGTTTTTGATTCTGACGTTGTTCGGTTTCTACGTAAGTTTAACGACGTTTTATGAAACGAGCGAGCAAAACCGACGACTTGAGCGACTCTTGGAACGTTTGAAGCGTGCGCTCCGCGATGCGGAAGAAGCTCTCTATCGTGCCGACAGCGAATCACGGCAGGCCGGCTATGGCGTTTAAAGACAAAAACAAAGCCATGCGGGATGCGTCAGTGACGCTGACGTCTTTGAACAAAGAGGTGCGCCGCTCTCTTGACAGTATGGGCGAGGGGGCATCCACTTTGGCCAACCGTCGCACCTCAGTAGTGGCCGGCGTTCTTGGAGGCGCTGGTCTATCGGCTATTGCCTATGTGGCAGCCACATTTGTCCCGGGGCTGCAATTTATCGTCCTCGGCCCTATCGCTATAACATTCGGCATAGCTGCTGGCATATTGTGTGTTCGCGGATTCAGACCGTCCGACGAAGAGCGCCGAGGAGATATTGTGCGGCTGGAATTAGAGAAAAACGAACAGGCCGCTCGCATGCTCTATGAACGGATCGTCCAGTTGCCGCCTGGAACGCCGAAAATGATCCGCGACGAACTATGGCAAGGATATCTTGAAGTCTCGCAAAACCTGATAAAGATGAGCTCAAGCAGTAGCCCCCTTTTGCTGGAACCTCCAGGAAAATCGCGTCTCGAGGGACTTGTTCCCCGACCACAACTTCCTGCTCCCGAAGACTCCTCAATGCTTCCGCCCAACTTAGCCGGGGACTGAGCGCATCCTTCTATCCCTGCCCGGCCTTGGTGCCGCCAACCGTCCCTGTGGCCTGTCTGGCAGACAGCACACGCGCAAGGACATCAGGTTCCAGCCGCTAGCGCCAGGCCGTGCACCTTCTCGACTCGAAAGGCCGCCGGCGGCGGTCCGATAAGGGCGACTTAACCTTCGTCCTTGCCGCCTCTTCATAGTATATGATAATACCCTTTAGCCCGTCTTATTCACCGGG